>WFVP01000356.1 GCA_015491595.1 Anaerolineales bacterium | reverse complement strand
GTGCGACAAGGGAGTCTGTTACAATTGAGCCTGCCCGTCCGTACACGGGTAGAAGCCACTCCTTGCCAGAGCGATTCCCGAATGTGTATTACGGTGCATCTTCCTGCCACGACGTCCAACCTGGGGCCGGGTTTCGACGTTCTGGGGCTGGCCCTGGATTTGTGGAACACCGTCACCGTGGAGCCCTCGGAGGGCTGGAAGGTCACCATAACGGGCGAGGGAGAGGGCCAGCTACCTCAGGATACACGCAATCGGGTGGCACAGGCCTTTCGCTGGACCTTCCAGCAGGTTGGCGCTGCGCCTCCTGAGGGCGTGCACATTCACTGCCACAATCGCATTCCCGTGGGTTCCGGCCTGGGTTCCAGTGCCACGGCCGTTTTGGCAGGGATGGCGGCAGCCCTGGGCTGGATGGGCCATCCCCTGGATAGAGACCGCCTCCTGGCCTGGGCCGTGCAATGGGAGGGTCATCCCGACAACGCCGCACCCGCGCTCTACGGGGGTCTGGTAGCCGCGGGCCTGAACCAGGAAGGTCGTCCCTGGGTGCTTGCGCTGGACGTGCATCCCTTCTGGACCCAACAGGCCTGGCTGGTGCTGGCCCTGCCCCAGGTGAACCTGCCTACGCAGGAAGCCCGACGGGTTCTGCCGCGCCGGGTGCCGCTGGAAGACGCGGTTTTCAACCTGGCCCATGCCTTGAAGGTGGTCGAGGCTTTGCGCCGCGGGGACCCGGACCTGCTTCGGGAAGGGATGACGGACCGGTGGCATCAGCCCTATCGGCTGCCCCTCATCCCCGGTGCATCCGAGGCCATGCAGGCCGCACAGGAGGCGGGCGCGGTCGCGGTGATGCTTTCCGGTGCCGGGCCCTCGGTGCTGGCCTGGGTGGTGGGCGACCCCGGGCCCGTGGAAGCCGCCATGGCCGACGCATTCCGGGCTTACGTCCCCGTGCGCACCTGGCGCTTACGCATGAGCCCTCAGGGACTTTGGGTTCAGGAGTGAGCCGACAGCGGGCAGCGGGCAGCGGACAGCCGACCGCCGACTGCCGACTGCCCTCATCCGGTCCATTGGCGCAACTTTTTGTGCTATTTTCGGTTACAATATCGGGTACGTTGGTTCCATGGAGGACGACGCCGTCATGGCCTCAAACCAGAGCCCGCTTCCGCTCAAGGTGGAACATCTCTTCTTTCGTTACCGCCGACGCCGCACCTGGACCCTGCGGGATATCCTGCTGGAGGCTCGACCAGGTGAACTCATCTTGGTGGCGGGCATGAGCGGGTGCGGCAAAAGCACCCTGGCCCGTTCCATCAACGGCCTCATTCCCCACAGTTACCGGGGCGAGCGTCGGGGCGCGGTCTACGTATTGGGAGACGAGGTGGCCCAGACCCCGAAGGCCCAAATCGCCCAGCGCGTGGGTACGTTGCTTCAGGACCCGGAACGTCAGATTGTCGGTGCGTATGTGGAGAACGAAATCGCGTTCGGTCTGGAGAACCTGGGCTTCCCCCGGGAGGACATCCTGCGTCGCATCGACCACATCCTGACCTATCTCAACATGCCTCATTTGCGCCATCGAGAGACCTTTGCCCTGTCGGGCGGGGAAAAGCAGAAGGTCGCCCTGGCCGGTATTCTGGTCATGGAACCTCAGATGCTCATCCTGGACGAACCGCTGGCCAACCTGGACCCGGCCACCGCGCAAGAAGCCCTGGCCTGGTTCCGACGCCTGGCCGATGAGGGCCGGACGGTCATCATCATCGAACATCGCGTGGAGGACGTGCTCCGCATCCATCCCGACCGGGTGTTCTACATGGAAAACGGCCGGGGAGTGTTCTTCGGCCCTCCGGAGGACCTGCCCAAGGCCGTGGATTATCGCCAGGTCAAACTCCCCGCCCCCTGGATTCTCCGCCTGTCCCGCAAAGACAGGATGCCCGAATTCGAACCCCAGGTGGGCCCACCGGGGAGCCGGCGCGAGCCTTTGGTGGTCTACGAGAACGTGTCCTTCCGGTACGATGAAGAGGGCCCCTGGGTGCTCAAGGACATCAACTGGACCATCTACCGGGGCGACATCATCGCCTTACTGGGTCCCAACGGTGCAGGCAAGAGCACCTTGATGAAGCACGCCTTGGGGCTGCTGCGACCCACCAGGGGTCGGGTACTGGTGTATGGCCGGGACACGCGCGAAGCCTCGGTGGCCCAGCTGGCCTCCCGGGTGGGTTATGTCTTCCAGAACCCCCGCTACATGCTCTTTGCCCGCACGGTGGCCGAAGAGGTGGCCTTTGGCCCCACCAACCTGGGCTATCCTCCCGACGAGGTTCAGCGTCGGGTTCAGGAAGCCCTGGAGATGCTGGACCTGACCGCTTATGCCCAGGACCCGCCCCTGAGCCTCAGTTTCGGACAACAACGACGAGTGGGCATTGCCTCGGTGGTGGCCATGGGCTCCAAAGTCCTGCTCCTGGATGAACCCACCGCGGGCCAGGATTACTGGCACTATATGACCTTCATGGACGGTCTGTTGCGTCTGCCCTACTTCGAAGCCGTGGTCTTCATCACCCACGATGTGGACCTGGCCGTAGCATACGCCAACCGGGTGGTGGTCATGAAGGACGGTGTCATCCAGGCCGACGGTGCGCCTCACGAGGTCCTTCACGACGATGCCCGGTTACGGGAATGGCGCCTGGTTCCCACCACGTTGCTCAACCTCAACCGCGCCGTCTTCCATACCGTGGGCCGCTTCCATCGGGCCGAGGTCCTGGCCCATGTCCTTCCCCAGCATCTCTGGAAGAAGTGGGCTTACACGCCCGTGCTGGAACAACTCCAACTGGACACCGGCGTTACGGCAGCCCAGGTTGAGAGATAAACAGCGGCGAAGCCGCTGCTTGTTTTATTTCTTTTTTGACACCGGCAGGCGAATGATAAAGGTGCTCCCGCGGTTCTTGCCCGGACTTTCGGCCCAAATCTGTCCGCCGTGGGCTTCCACCAGTAATCGGGCGATGGTCAGTCCCAGGCCGCTCCCTCCGTGAGCCCGGGAACGGGACGGTTCCACACGATAAAAGCGCTTGAAGATGTGCGGCAGGTGTTCCGGGGGTATCCCCACCCCCGTATCCTGGACCTCGATACGGACCCACTTCTCCCCTTCCGGAGCCATCCGGAGGGTGACCCGTCCGCCTGAAGGTGTGTAACGGAGGGCGTTATCCAACAGGTTGCTCAACACTTGCAGAAGACGCTCTCGGTCGACCCATAACGCAGGCGTCTCCGGGGCGATTTCCGTGTGCAAATCCACACCTTTCTCCTGATAGGCGGGCTGAAAACGGCGCACCAGGCTTTCAATGAGTTCCTGGGGCGGGATTTCCTCCCGATGGAGTTGCAAGGCCCCTGCTTCCATCCGACTGACTTCCCGCAGGTCGTCAACAAAGCGCTGCAGTCTCCGAACCTCGTCCAGGATTTGCGCGAAGACTTGGGGTTCGGAAGGGAGCACACCGTCGATCAAGCCCTCCACATACGCCCGGATAGAGGCCAGGGGGGTGCGCATCTCATGGGATAAATCGGCCAGCCACTGTCGGCGGGCTTCCTCGACTTGGGCCAGTTGAGCCGCCATGCGATTGAAGTTCCAGGCCAGTTCCCCCAGTTCGTCCAGCACGCCTTCGTCCAGGTCCCCGGACACCGCGACCCGCTCGTCATAGTGCCCCTGGGCAATACGCTGGCTGGCCTGGGAGAGGGCTTGAATGGGGGCCACCACCTGACGGGTGACAAACCAGCTGACCACGGCCGCGGTCAGAACGGACAGCCCCGTCGCCCAGAGCAGGGCCTCGTTCATGGCCCCTCGAAAACTTTCAAAGAAGTTGCCCATGTGGGAAGGGTCCATCCCTCGCATCATGCCGGGCATCGCCCGCATCATGGCTCCCATGTGGCGTTCGAACGCGGCCGGGGCGACCCATTGCGTGGCCCACCATAGGGTCAAGCTCCCCACCAGAATGATGGCCAGGTAGGACAGGAACAACTTCGCGCCCAGACGGCGTTGCAAGGCTCGCCAGATTCGGGCCAGAATGCCGTGTTTCGCTTTCATGACTCCTCCTCGATTTCGCCGTCAAAGCGATACCCCACCCCGCGCACGGTGGTAATCCATCGGCCATAGGGTCCCAACTTCTTTCGCAAATTCCCAATGTGCACGTCGACAACGCGCGTGTCGCCGTAGTAATCCCCCCAGACGCGTTCCAGCAGTTGGTCTCGGGTCATCACCCACCCGTTGTGTTCGGCCAGGGCTTGCAACAAATCGAACTCTCGGGGCGTCAGATGGACTTCCTTCCCGTCCACGAGCACCCGACGGGCCGCGACGTCGATTTCCAGACCGTGAAACGTCAGCCGTTGGGGTCGTTCGGGCTTTTGGTGCAGACGGCGTAACGCGGCTTTAACCCGGGCCACTAATTCCCGCGGACTGAAGGGCTTGGTCACGTAGTCATCCGCCCCTAAGGAAAGACCCAGGACCCGGTCCATTTCCTCCGTCTTGGCCGTCAACATGATGACATAGACATCGGACTCGCGGCGCAGTCGGGTGAGCACTTCCAGGCCATCCATCCCCGGCAGCATGATGTCCAGCACCACGATGTCCGGCCGATACGTATGCACGGCTTGCAGGGCTTCCGGGCCACTGGTCGCGGTGTAGACC
>WFVP01000355.1 GCA_015491595.1 Anaerolineales bacterium | reverse complement strand
GGTGCGGGGTGCGCATACGGTCGCTGCGAATCTGGGCTTCCTGGGCCAGCAACCGCTGGGCCACCTGTTCCGCGGACATCTCCAGGGAGAAAATCGCCACCCGGTGACCGCGATGGGCAGCCTGGCGGGCGATGGTGAGGAGGAAAGCCGTCTTGCCCATGCCCGGACGGCCGGCGATGAAGATGAGCTCCGAAGGTTGCATCCCCTTGAGCAGGAGGTCCAGTTTCCGGAAGCCCGTAGGCACACCGATGAGGTCCGTCTGCTTCGCCTGGGTGGCAAGATGGTCGTAGTATTCGTTCAGGATGATCTCTAAGGGAAGGATGTCCCGGCGCAGACGGCGGGTGAGGATGCCGAAAATTTCCCGCTCCGTCTCGGAGAGGAGCTGGTCCACGGGCACGTCTTGCTTGTGGGCCAGTTGCACCATGTGCTGGGCCGTGGCAATCATGCTACGACGGATGGACATCTCTTCCACGAAATGGGCGTAGGCCAGGGCGTGGTGGCTGGAAGGGACCTTCTGCATGAGATAGGCCAGATAGGCCGGGCCGCCCACTTCCTCCAAGGCGCCCATGCGTTCCAATTCTTCCGTAACCGTCACCGGGTCGATGGCCTGGCCCCGGTTGTGGAGCCGGGTGAAGGCCTCCCACACCTTGCGGTGTTTGGGGAGCACGAAATCGCTCACGTTCAGGACGGAGGCCAGCTCCAGGAAGAGGTCCGCGTTGTACAGCACCGCGCCCAGCACGGCCTCTTCGGCTTCAATGGCCTGCAAACCTTCTCCGATGGGAGCCGCTTCCGGCTCCATGGAGGAGGGAGGAAACCGTTCCATCTTGAACGTCCGCCTATCCTGTCGGGATTATTCGTCTTGTTTGGGTTGGTCCTCTTCCGAGGACGAGGATTCCAGGTCTTCCAGCAGGTCTTCGATGAAGTCCTCGAACACGGAGAGCCTCTCCTCGCTGCCCTCTTCTTCGGAGGGGGTGGATGGGGGCGCTTCGGCTTGCGGCGCCTGCTCCAGCGAGCTGAACTCCGTTTCTTCTTCGGGTTTGAGGGAGAGGCCCTCTTCGGGGACGATGCCCGCGGCGTCCAGCACGTGTTCGGCCACGTAGATGGGGACGTGGACCCGCACGGCCAGGGCCAGGGCATCGGAGGGGCGGGAGTCGATTTCCAGGATGCGTCCGTCCTTCTCCATCACGATGTTGCCGTAGAACACGTTGTCCCGCAGGTCCACCACTTCCACCCGCAGCACCCGGGCGCCCAGGCGCTGGATGATGTTGCGTAGCAAATCGTGGGTCAGGGGCCGGGCCACTTCCACCTCGTGCAGGGCGTACTGGATGGCCTCGGCCTCGTAGGGCCCAATCCAAATGGGAAGATACCGGTCCCCCTCGTTCTCTTTGAGTAACACCACCCGATGCGGTGAGACCAGGCTCACCCGGATGCTGTCAATATGGACCTCGATCATTTTGGACTTACGCATCCTGTCCTCCACTGCCCTCAGGTCTCTGTAATTCTAACACGGCCCCCAGGGGGATGCAATAGGCCCGGAAGATGGGCATAAATTGAGGCTGACAAAGCGAATTTCGGGCTTCCCGCTGGGGCGTGGGGAGGGTTGGACAAATCTGGGGCCCTTCTGGCCCTCCCACATGTTCGGACACTCCCCCGGGTGCATGCAGACGTTGCCGAAATCAACCGGTCCTTTATGGACCGAAAGTTTGGACCACCTCTGCAGGCGGGCCTTTTCCTTTTGGAACGCACAGGTCTGTGGGTCCGGGACCCCGGATGAAGGGAGAGATAATGCAGCAAGCGGCTTCGCCGCTTGCTGCATTATCTCTTCTTTGCTCCTGCGGTCCAGGGCCTGGACAGACCTGTGCGAAACGCTGGGTGCCTGTCCAAAGCGGCACCACCTTTTCTCCCACTTCGGTAACGTTTTGAGTGCACCCACTCCCCGGGGCGTTTGGCGTTTTCGGGGCTTTGGGATACAATACCTCCGCGACACCATCAGGAGGGCGGCCATGGCCCGGGAGCGTTATCGGGTACTCGTTCACCTTCCCAATGAAGAACCCATCCTCGGCGAGGTGGAACGCCTGCCCCAGCCCCAGGACACCATCATCGTGGTGTATCATCCCCGGCGACGGGATGGGCGGGACGTGCACTATCTGGAGGACGACGTCGAGGCGGTGGTGTTCCCCCTCAGCCGGGTGACCCTGGTGGAAATCCTGCCGTCGGAAGAAGAGGAAATCATCGGGTTCGTGCGCGAGTAGGGGAGCGGCGGTCATGGGTGAACAGCGAGAGCGCAAGTATCGGATTCTGGTGGTGGACGATGAGCCCCGCATGGTGCGCTTCATTCGTTTGAACCTGGAACAGGATGGGTTCGAGACCCTGGCGGCCTTCAACGGCAAGGAAGCCCTGGACAAGGTGCGGGAGCAACTTCCTGACCTGGTGTTGCTGGACGTGATGCTTCCCGATATGGACGGGTTCGAAGTCCTGCGCCTGATTCGGGAAATCAGCGACGTGCCCGTCATTATGCTCACGGCCCGCTCCGACGAGGAAGACATCGTGCGGGGGTTGAAACTGGGCGCGGACGACTACATCACCAAGCCCTTCAGCCCCCGGGTGTTGACCAGTCGCATCCAGGCGGTGCTGCGCCGTTACCAGACCGTCATGCCCGATGAGGTCATTGAGGTAGACGACCGGCTGAAAATCGACTTGGGACGCCGGGAAGTGTGGGTAGACGGTAAGCTGGTGAAGCTCCGACCCACGGAATTCCGCCTGCTTTACCATCTGGTGAAAAACGCGGGATGGGTGCTGACCTACGAGCAGCTCCTGCACAAAGTCTGGGGCCTGGAATACGAGAACGAGCACCACTACGTGCGGTTGTACGTGAACTACCTCCGGCAGAAGCTGGAAAAGGACCCCTCGAACCCGAAGTACATCCTGACCGAGCGGGGCGTGGGATATCGTTTCGTGGACTACCGGCGGTTGAAACAGCAAAAGGAGCAGGCCTCCCAAGACGAGGCTTCGGCGTCGGCGGAGAAGTCCGAAGGGACATCTGCTACAACGGAAGGGAAAGAGGCCTCATGAAGCATCTGTGGTACTACCGCCTGTGGCGCGTGACGCGCATCGTTTTGACGTACCTCATCCTGGGCGTGGGCGCGGTGCTGGCCCTGGGGCCCTTCGTGTGGATGGTCTCCACCTCCCTCATGAGCCTGGGCGAGGCCATTTCGGGGAAGTGGATTCCCTCCACGTTGCACTGGGAGAATTACGTCGTGGCCTGGAAGGAAGCCCAGTTCGCGGAGTACTTCTTCAACACCGTGGTCATCACCCTCATCACCCTGGCGGGGGAGCTGACCTTCAGCGTGCTCGCGGCCTATGCCTTTGCCCGCATGCGCTTTCCCGGCCGGGACCTGATTTTCACCATCCTGCTGAGCACCATGATGATTCCCGCCATGGTGCTCATGATTCCCAACTTCCTTACCGTCACCTGGTTGGGGCGGGTGGGTCCCATCAAATGGGTCAACAACTGGCCCGCGCTGACCATCCCCTTCATGGGAAGCGTGTTCAGCATCTTCCTGTTGCGGCAGTTCTTCGCCCAGATTCCCAACGACCTCTTTGACGCCGCGCAAATCGACGGTGCGGGCCATCTCCAGTTCCTCTGGCACGTGGTGCTGCCCCTGTCCAAGGCGCCCATTCTGGTCATCACCGTGCTCTCCTTCATCGGCACCTGGAACGCGCTGGCCTGGCCCCTGCTGGTGACCAACTCGCCCGAATGGCGGCCCATCGCCGTGGGGCTGTACCAGTTCGTGGACGAGGCGGGTTCAGAAATGAACCTGCAAATGGCGGGCGCGGTTATTGCGGTGTTGCCCATCCTCATCCTGTACTTCCTGACCCAGCGGCAGTTCACGGAAAGCATCACCCGGAGCGGTTTGAAGGGGTGAACGACGGTCGCCATCTCAGCCCCTTCCCCTGGACATATCTCCGCGTAGTCCTGACCAGGTTCAGGTCCGGAGGAGAGGAAAGCAATTGATGCCGCGGCGACGAAGCCGCCGCACACATTATCCTTGTTTGCCGGCGGTCCCGTATCCGGTCAGGCCTCTGCCTTCAAGGGAAAAACCTGCCTGGGTCGCGTTGTCCCCACTCATGTCCTGACCTCAGCCGCTTCCCTCTTCCCAATCCTTCCCTCTTGTGGTATGGATATTCACGCGGCCTTCCATCGTCTCGAACGAGGTGCGCCCAATCCGTGTGCGGGGGAAGGAGGCATGAAGGGAAAGGCGCTCGTGTACCGGATGGTGGTGTTCCTGCTGGTGTGGATGGCCCTGGGGTTGGCGGCCTGTGGCCAGGCTTTCCCGGCCTTCCGTTCCACCCCCACCCCTACCTTCACCCC
>WFVP01000354.1 GCA_015491595.1 Anaerolineales bacterium | reverse complement strand
TTGCGGGACATGTGTTGTGAGCAAAGGAGGCAACGATGAAGGTCAAGCCTTCGGTCAAGAAGCGGTGTTCCAAGTGCAAAATCGTCCGCCGTCGCGGGCGGGTGTACGTCATTTGCAAAGATCCACGGCATAAACAGCGCCAGGGATAACGCGTAAGGGAGGCGAAGCATGGCTCGTATTGCCGGTGTGGATTTACCTCGCAACAAGCGCATCGAGATTGCCCTGACCTACATTTACGGCATTGGGAAGGCCAGGGCGAAGGAGATTCTGGAGGCCACAGGTGTGGATCCCAGCACGCGGGTGCACAGCCTGTCCCCGGAGGACATCGCCAAGTTGCGGGAGTACATCAGCAAGAACTACAAGGTGGAAGGTGACCTGCGTCGGGAAGTGAGCATGAACATCAAGCGCCTGATTGACATCGGGTGCTACCGGGGAATGCGGCACAAGGCAGGCCTGCCGGTGCGGGGTCAGCGGACCCGCACCAATGCCCGAACCCGCAAGGGACCGCGCAAGACGGTGGCCGGACGTGGTCGCCGGCGCGGCGCGAAGAAGAAGTAGTGAACGGCTGACAGCGGACGGCCGAGAGCCGACGGCCAGAAAGGAGGTATTGGTATGGCTCGTTCGGTACGTGCATCTCGACGCCGTGCGAAGAAGACCAAACGTTTCGTGCCCCGGGGGCGCATCTATATTCACGCCACCTTTAACAACACCATCGTGACCATCACGGATGAGAACGGGAATCCCATCACCTGGGCCAGTGGTGGCACGGTGGGCTTCAAGGGTACCCGGAAGAGCACGCCCTTTGCCGCGCGTCTGGCCCTGGAGCAGGCGGTGAAGGCGGCCAAGGACATGGGTCTGAGCGAGGCCCATGTGCTGGTCAAGGGCCCCGGTCCCGGTCGGGAGGCGGCGTTGCGGGCTCTGATGAACATGGATATCAAAATCCTGTCCATTTCCGACATCACGCCCATTCCCCACAACGGCTGTCGGCCGCCCAAGAAGCGGCGGGTCTAATCCCAGGGTAAGGAGAAGGAGTTCATTATGGGACGGTACATCGGACCTGTATGTCGCCTTTGTCGTCGCGAAGGGCGCAAGCTGTTTTTGAAGGGGCAGAAGTGCTTTACGGCGAAGTGCCCCTTCGAACGACGCCCCTATCCGCCGGGACAGCACGGCCGCATGGCCCGGTTGCGTCGCGGGCGGGAATCGGACTACGCGCGGCAGTTGCGTGCTAAACAGCAGGCCAAGCGAATTTACGGTTTGGGCGAGCGGCAGTTCCGCAAATATTTCGACATCGCCCAGCGGGCCCGGGGTCTGACGGGCCAGGTGTTGCTCCAGTTGTTGGAGACCCGGTTGGACAACGTGGTGTACCGTCTGGGCTTTGCCCGCAGCCGTCGCGAGGCCCGGCAGTTGGTGACCCACGGTCACTTCACGGTGAACGGGCGCCGGACGGACATTCCCTCGTACCAGGTACGCCCGGGAGACGTCATCGCTGTGCGCGAGGGTTCCCGCAATCGGGCTTACTTCAAGGAAGTTCTACCTCAGTGGGCGGCCCAGCAGCAGGTGCCGCCATGGCTGGAGCGGGATTTGGACAATCTGTCCGGTCGGGTATTGCGACTGCCGGAACGCGGTGAAATCGACACGCAAATTGACGAGCAACTCATCGTGGAGTTCTACTCCCGATAACGATTCTTGTGCACGGGTTGGAACCCTTGCTGGTGAGGTGGAGGCGTATGATTCAGAACGTATTGGCCGATATGGTCACCCCGACAATTACCAAGGAGCGGGAAACCGCGCAGTACGCCCGCTTCGTGATTGCCCCCCTGGAGCGGGGTTATGGCATCACCCTGGGCAATGCCCTGCGCCGGGTGTTGCTGTCCTCCCTGCCCGGTACGGCGGTCACCTCCATGCGCATCAACGACATTCCCCACGAGTTCACCACCGTTCCGGGGGTGAAGGAGGACGTGCTCCAAATCATGGCCCAGGTGAAGCAGCTGCGGGTGAAGCTGGTGGACGGGGTGGAGAAAGTGCAACTCTATCTGGAAGTGCAGGGCGAGGGCGAAGTCACCGCCGCGGACCTGGTGGCCCCGCCCGAGGCGGAGATCATCAACCCGGAACTCTATCTGTTCACCATTGACGACCCTGACACACGGGTGGACATGACCCTGACCGTCGAGCGGGGACGGGGCTTCGTGCCCGCGGAAGAGCGGCGCAATAAGATGGGCATCAACGAGCTGGCCGTGGACGCTTTGTTCTCGCCAGTGCGTAAGGTGAATTTCGAAGTGCTTCCGGAACGAGTGGGCCAACGTACAAACTACGACCGGTTGATTCTGGACATCTGGACGGACGGCACGTGGGCGCCGGAGGAAGCCTTGCAGGCCGCCTGCCAGATTCTCAGCGCCCACTTCCGGCGCATCGGCGGCCTGACCGAAGAGGCGCCCATGATGGTGGAGCCCGAAGAGGAAGCGGCTTCGGGTGTGGACCAGCGCATCTACGAGACGCCCATCGAGGTCCTGGACCTCTCCACCCGGGTGTTCAACGCGCTCAAGCGCGCGGGCATCCACACCGTGGGCGAAGTGCTGGAACAGTTGCGAAAGGGTCCCAATGCCTTGATTGGCATCCGCAACTTTGGCGAGAAGAGCCTGCACGAGTTGATGGAGCGGTTGAAGGAGAAGGGTTTCCTGGAGGAAGAGACCGCCGAACCCACCGAAGCCACGGAGACGGAGTAGAGCCATGCGCCACTTGAAAGCGGGTAAGAAGCTGAGCCGTCGCAAGGATGCGCGCAAGCAGTTGCGCCGCAATTTGATGAAGGCCCTGTTCGAGCACGGCCGCATCCGCACCACCCGGGCCAAGGCTCAGGCCATTCGGGGTGTGGTGGAGCGCATCATCACCTTGGCCAAGCGGGGTAACCGGGCGGCGGAACGGGGGGACGAGGCCGGTCGGGCGGAAATGGTACATTGCCAGCGTCTGGTGGCTGCCCGTCTGGCCGCGGACCGGGAGTTGGTGTACAAGATTTTCCACGAAATCGCCCCTCGGTATATGGAGCGGCCCGGTGGGTACACTCGCATGTACAAGGTAGGTTGGCGCCGGGGCGATGCGGCCGAAATGGTCATTCTGGAATTGGTGGAAGAATGACCGGCGCGGGCGGCTGTCCGCAGACCGCTGACCGCTGACGGCTGTTTCACATGGCACTTTACCAAGGGATACTGGCCTACGACGGCACCGGGTTTGAGGGGTTCCAGCGGCAGACCCGGGCCCGAACGGTGCAGGGCGTGGTTGAAGACGCCCTGCGGGAGCTGGGATGGCGGGAGGAAGCCATCCGGTACGCGGGCCGCACGGATACAGGCGTGCACGGGCTGGGGCAGGTCATTGCCTTTCGTCTGGTATGGCGCCACACCCTGGAGGACCTGCGCAATGCCTTGAACGCCCGTCTGCCCCGGGACGTAGCCCTCTGGTGCGTGCGGGAGGCGCCGCCCGGCTTCCATCCCCGATACCACGCCCGGGCCCGGCGGTACGTGTACCGGGTCCATCTGGGACCGGTGCGCCATCCCCTGCAGGAGGGCTACGCCTGGCGGGTCTGGCCGCCGCCGGACTGGGCCCGTTTGCAACAGGCCACGGCCCTGCTCCCCGGGCGCCGGGATTTTCGGGCCCTGGGCACCCCCACCCGGGAATCGGGTTCCACCGTGCGCACGGTGTACCATGCCCGATGGTATCGGCTCCACGAACGGGAATGGGCCTTCGACGTTGTGGCCGATGCCTTTCTGTACCACATGGTGCGGCGCACGGTGGCCTTGCTGATGGCCGTCGGTCAGGGACGCCTGTCTCTGGAGGATTGGCGCCGGGCGTTGGAAACGCCGCCGTCGCAACCCTTACAGGGCCTGGCGCCGCCTCAGGGCCTGTATCTCGCGGCCGTGTATTAC
>WFVP01000353.1 GCA_015491595.1 Anaerolineales bacterium | reverse complement strand
CGCCTTGCTTGCGGGCAAAGCCTTTGGCGGCCTGGGTGGGTCGCCCCTGCTCGTCGAAGGCCACGGCCGCGGGCGGGCCCTTGACCTCCACCTCCCGGTCCTGCTGGCGGGTGGCCAGGCCCCTGACGTACACGGCCAGGCGCCGCGGGGTGCCCAGCACCTGCACCGGGCCATGCTCCAGCCGGAGTTCCTCCAGGGTCTGGGGGACCAGGCGCTGCAACTGCGCCACCGCGCTGCGCACGTCCCGGGCCGGCAGTTCCTCGGTACCGATTTCGAAGACGAAATCGTCGTTCGTCGTTCGTTGGTCGTTGGTCGTTGGTCGTTGGTCGGCGGTCCGCTGTCCGCTGTCTGCTGTCCGCTGTCCGCCAACGGCTGACTGCGCACTGCGCACTGCGGACCGCCGCTCGAGCCACGGATACCCCGCGGCCTCCCGCTGTTTCAGGTACAGTTCCCCCACCCGGCGGGCCAGGTCCCGCATGCGGGCGAAGTAGCGGGCCCGCTCGGTGACGCCGATGGCCCCGCGCGCGTCCAGCACGTTGAAGGTGTGGGAGCAGCGCAGCACGTAATCGTGCGCGGGGATGACCAGCCCGGCCTCGATGGCCTTCAGGGCCTCGGCCTCGTACTCATCGAAGAAGCGGCGCAGGCGCTCGATGCTGGCCACCTCGAAGTTGTACTTGCAGTGGTCGATTTCCGCCTGCAGGAGCAGGTCGCCGTAGGTCAGGTATTCGTTCCATTGAATATCCCACACCCGCCGCACACCCTGCAGGAACATGACGATGCGCTCCAGGCCGTAGGTGATTTCAATGGCCGGCGGGTGCAGTTCCTGGCTGCAGGCCTGCTGGAAGTAGGTGAACTGGGTGATTTCCAGGCCGTCCAGCCACACCTCCCATCCCAGGCCCCACGCGCCCAGCGCGGGGGATTCCCAGTTGTCCTCCACAAAGCGGATGTCGTGCTTCTTGGGGTCGATGCCGATGGCCTCCAAGCTCTGCAGGTAGATTTCCTGAGGGTTGCCGGGGTCGGGCTTGAGGATGACCTGGTACTGGGTGTGCATCTGCATGCGGTTGGGGTTCTCACCGTACCGGCCGTCGTCGGGCCGGTAGGAAGGCTCCACATAGGCCACGTTCCAGGGTTCGGGGCCGAGCACGAAGAGCACGGTGGCCGGGTTCATGGTGCCCGCGCCCACCTTCTCGCTGTAGGGCTGCCAGAGCACGCACCCCTGGTTCTGCCAAAACGCGTGCAGGCGCAGGATGACTTCCTGGAACGTTGGTGCTTGCCCCATGTCGCATGCTCCTTTTGTGCGGATTTCGAACCCGCCTCATTGTATCGCAGGGGGAAGGGGGACTCAAGGCAGGGAGAAGCGGGTTCCACGGCCCCGCCTGTGGACGTTCTCCGGCAGCGGACGACGGCGGGACGGCCGGGATGAGGCGGCCGAGCCCGCGCTGCCTCACCCGGATGGCATTCCTCCCTCCGGCCCGGGTCCCGAGGACGCCCAAGGTTTCTCCACCCTTTCCCGTGGGGTGGCAGCCCGCGCCTGGCCTTTACCCCGGAGGGCCTGAGACCTATAGAAAATGTCACGGGCCAAGGTGTGGAACCGCCACGTGCACGTCCGTCCCCCATCGGCTTGGCCTGGGCGGGAGGCCGGTTGTTTGTGGGTTTTTATGACGACATGCCCCGTTCTTCTGCCGCGGTGGTCGTGGAGGTGGGGTAGGTGGAGAGCGCGGCCAGCGCGTCTTCCACCGTCTCGTAAATGGGGAAGATTTGATCCATCATGGTCATCCGCAGGGCCATGCGTACCTGAGGGGTCGGGCCGACCAGGTACACCGCGCCCTTGAGGGGACGTACCGCTTTCAACGCGGATACCAGGGCGCTCAGACCCGAGGAGTCCATGAACGTGACTCGGCGTAAGTCGATGATGAGAAAGGGGGTGCCTTGCTTGGCTTGGTTGCGGAGCAGCACCCGGAGCTTGGGGCCGGAGACCGCGTCAATACGACCTTCCGGCACCACAATCGACACGCGCGACTGTGGCCTGCGGACTGTGACTTTCATCGTCTCCTCCTCCTCTCCTCACGTTCCCCCTAATCGGTTGGATTGCGTCCATCCGTGGAGAGCTCCCATGTGGCGACGGAAACCGGGTTCCCGTCCTGTTGAAAGTATAACTCGAAATCATCATTTCAGAGAATCCTTTACGTCATGAGCCATGGTTGGAGGGCGTCCAGGTCGGGCTCGATGAGGGGGAGGGCCTCATGACGCTTCAGCACGATGTCGGGGTCCTTGAGCCCGTGGCCGGTGCAGACCACCACGATGGTCTTCCCCCGGGGGTCCAGGCGTCCCCTTCGAATCTCCGCCACCAGACCGGCCAGGCCCGCGGCCGAGGCGGGCTCCACCCAGAGGCCTTCCTGAGCCAGCCAGGCCTGGGCTTCCAGGATGGCCTCGTCGGGTACCGCGATGATGCGTCCCCGGGAGGCCTGCACCGCCTGGAGGGCTTCCTTCCCCCGGGCGGGTCGCCCGATGCGGATGGCCGTGGCGATGGTCTCCGGCCGGGCCACCTCGCGTCCGTGGACCAGGGGCGCGGCTCCTTCGGCTTGGACCCCCAGGAGACGGGGCAGTCCGGTGCCCTTCGCCTGGTGGTACTGCTGGAAGCCCATCCAGTACGCGGTGATGTTGCCGGCGTTGCCCACCGGGATGGCCAGCCAGTCGGGAGCCCGGCCCAGCGCGTCCACGATTTCGAAGGCTGCGGTCTTCTGGCCTTCCAGCCGATAGGGATTGATGGAGTTCACCAAGGCGATGGGGAAGCGGGCCACGGCTTCCCGGACCAGGGCCAGGGCGTCGTCGAAGGAGCCCCGAACCTGCACCACGCGCGCGCCGTAGGCCAGGGCGCCCGCGAGCTTGCCCAGGGCCACCTTTCCCTGAGGGACCACCACCACGGCCCGGAGCCCCGCGCGTGCCGCGTAGGCCGCGGCCGACGCCGCGGTGTTCCCGGTGGACGCGCAGATGACCGCCTGGGCGCCCCGACCCCAGGCTTCCGCCACGGCCACCACCAGCCCTCGGTCCTTGAAGGACCCTGTGGGGTTCAGTCCCTCGTACTTCACGTACAGGTCAAAGCCGCCGCCCAGCCGCCGGGCCAGGCGGGGCACCGGGATGAGGGGCGTATGGCCTTCGCATAGGTCCAGGTCTCGGGTATGCGGGGGAAGGTCCATCCAATCGCGATATCGGGCCAGAATGCCGCATGAGGCGTCCATCGTATGGCTCCGCCGTTTGGGGAATGCCCGTGCCGCACCAATCATACCAGACCTCGCCAATGGAAGGCCCCCCTCGAAGAAGGGCTCCATCTCCAGTCTACGGCGAAGGGATGGAGAATGTGTGGAGGGCCCGTGGAGAAAGGATGGAGGAACGCACCCAAGCGTCCCTCAAACAGGAAGGCCGACGGAACCGGACCGTCGGCCTTCCTGTGGAATGGGGTTGGGAGGGTAGCCCGCAGGGTCTAAATCCCCAGGTAGGCCGTGCGTACGTGGGGGTTGCGGGCCACTTCCTGGGAAGGACCCTCCATCTCCACCCGACCCTCGGCCAGGACGTAGGTGTAGTCCGACACGGCCAGGGCCATGTGCACGTTCTGTTCCACCAGAAGCACCGTGATGCCCGCTTCCCGCAGTTGCTTCAGGCTCTCGTAGAGCTCCAGCACCAGCACCGGGGCCAGGCCCAGGGACATCTCGTCAATCATGAGCACCTTGGGCGCGCCCATGAGGCCCCGGGCCACAGCCAGCATCTGGCGCTCCCCGCCGCTCATGGTACCGGCCTTCTGGTTCAGGCGTTCTTTGAGGCGGGGGAACATGGAAAACACCAGTTCCAGGTTCTCCTGGAATTTGGCCCGGGCCCGCTGAGGCGTGGCCCCCATTTCCAGGTTTTCGTATACGGTCATGTGGGTGAAGAGCTGGCGTCCCTCCGGCACCAGGATGAGGCCCATCTCCGCCTTGCGATGGGGCGGCAGGTGGGTCACATCCTCCCCTTCGAAGAAGATGCGGCCCTCCCAGGGTTTCAGCAGACCCACGATGGTGCGCAAGAGGGTGGTCTTGCCCGCGCCGTTGGCGCCCACCAGAGCGGTGACCTGTCCGGGTTTCAGACGCAGGCTGACGTCCCATAAGACCTGGACTTCACCGTAGCCGGTGGAGACGTTCTGGACTTCGAGAATGGCCATCTCGCTACTCCTCCAGGGCAAAACGCTGGGCCAGTTTGGGGTCGCCCAGGTAGGCTTTGATGACCCGTTCGTTCTGGGCAATTTCCTCGGGCGTGCCTTCGGCGATGAGCTCGCCGAAATCCAGCACCAGGATGCGGTCCGAGAGGTTCATGATGGCCCGCATGACGTGCTCAATCATGAGGATGGTGATGCCCTGTTCCCGAATGCGGCGGATGGTTTCCACCATTTCGTCCACTTCCGTGGGGTTCAGGCCGGCGAGGACCTCGTCCAACAGCAACAGGCGGGGTTGGGATGCCAGGGCGCGGGCCAGCTCCAGGCGCTTCTTCTGGGCCACGTTCAGGCTTCCCGCCAGCTGGTCGGCTCGGTCCGCCAGGCCCAGGAACGCCAACACCTCGTCGGCCACCCGGGCCGTCTGGCTCAGGGGGAGGCGCTTTTCCCCAAAGGCCGCGCCCACCATGACATTTTCCCGCACGGTGAGCTCGGCCAGGGGCCGCACGATTTGGAACGTCCGGGCCATCCCCATGTGGGCCAGGCGCGAGGGCGACCAGCCCGTGATGTCCGTACCCCGGAAGAAGATGCGTCCTTCCTCGGGTCGATAGATGCCGTTGATGCAGTTGAACAGGGTGGTCTTGCCCGCGCCGTTGGGTCCGATGAGGCCCAGAATCTCGCCTTCGTAGAGCTCGAAGGAGACCTGATTGACGGCGACCAGACCGCCGAAACGTTTGACCACGTTTTCGGTGCGCAACAGCACGTTCATAACAGGAACCTCCGGGTCGCGGGGAACCGGCGACGCAGCCAGCCCACCAACCCCGCCGGGATGAACAACACGATGAGCAGCAACAAGCCGCCAGCCACGGCCAGCTGGATGTTCTTCAACAGGCGGTTGGTCAGCAGGAACACCCGCATCCACTGATACCCGATGCTGCCCAGGATGGGCCCGATGACCGTCCCCTGGCCTCCCAGCATGACCATGACGATGGACTCGATGGAGACGTGCAGAGGGAAGGCGTCATGGGGCTCGATGGACGCGTTACGGAAGAAGAAGATGGCGCCCACCAAGCCGGGGAAGAAGGCCGAAAGGGTGAAGGCCCAGGTTTTGAACCAGGAGGTGCGGACGCCCATGACCTCGGCCGCGTCCTCGTCTTCCCGGATGGACAGCAGGCCCAGGCCGAACTTCGAGACGCGAATCCAGTAGCTGACCGCCACCACGATGAGGGTGACCACGAACAGCCAGTGGTAGGTCATCCACAACACCGCCCGCGGCCCGCCGTAGGCCTTGTACACCGCGAAGTTCATCGTCAGGCCCACCGGACCGCCGAAGGGCTGGAAGTTGTAGATGAAGGCCTTCATGGCCTCGTTGACGCCGATGGTGACCAGGGCGAAGTAAGCCCCTCGGAGCCGCAGGATGCCCGCGCCGATGAGGAAGGCCAGTAGCGCCGCGGCCAGACCCCCCATGAGCACCGCGCTCCAGAAAGGCCAGCCCTTTTCGGCCACCAGGTAGAAGGCCACGTACCCACCCAGGCCGTAGAACACCACGTGACCGAAACTGACGTACCCGGTAAAGCCCAGGATGATGTTCAGACTGGCGGCCAGGGCCACGGCCCGCAACAGGGTGAAGGACGTTTCCCGGTGCACATCTTGCTGGGTGAGGAGGGGATACAGGCCCACCGCCAGCACCACCAGAACAGGCAGGAACAGGGTCCACAGGGAACGTTTCATGGTCGCTTCTCCGCGGCGAAATCACTGGGCCCGTCCGCCGAAGAGGCCCGTGGGTCGGATGAGCAGAATGAGCACGAAGAGCACGAACTCCACCACCAGAACCCAGGTGGTGGGCAGGAAGACGGGCACCAGGCCCTCGATGAGCCCGATGATGATACCGCCGATGAGGGCACCCATGGGATTGCCCAGCCCGCCCAGCACACTGATGACGAAGCTCTTGAGCTCGTACTTGCCGCCCTCCAGGATGGTGAAGGGGAACAGCGTGGCGATGAGCGCGCCGGAGAAGGCGGCCAGCATGGTGCCCAGACCGAAGCTCAGGGCGAGGACCTTGGTGGAAGGAATGCCCACCAACTCGGCCGCGTCGCGGTTGTCTGTCACCGCGCGGATGAACTTGCCCCAACGGGTGTATTGCATGAAGAGGTACAGGGCCACCGCGGCCAGGAGGGAGGCCAGCGCGGCCACGATGCGGGTCACCGGGATGGTGGCGGTCCCCAGGGTCATGCTTCCCAGGCTGAACTCGATGTTGCGGGGGGAGGTGGTGAGGAGCGCCGTCCCGATGCCGATAATCATCATGTTGATGGAATAGGTGGCCAGAAGGCTGGAGAGGTGGGGCGCGCCGATGACCCGATGGACCGCGATGGCGTAGATGAGGATGCCCAGGAACAGGCCGCCCACCGCGGTGAGCAGGGTCCCGGCATAGGGATGCAGGCCCAGCAACGTCACGGCGAAATACAGCCCGAACATGCCCAGGGCAATCACCGGTCCATGGGCCAGGTTGATGACTTCCATGACACCAAAGATGAGGGTCAGCCCGATGGCCGCTACACCGAAGACGAAACCCAGGAGCAGGCCGTCGATGAGGGAGGCAAACAGGAAACCCATATCCATGGAGTGCACCTCCTTCGGGTTCGCTCCGACGGATGCAAGAAAGGGGATGGGTCCTCAGGACCCATCCCCTTCGTCCTCATGGCGTTACCGCGGCAGGGGGTAGATGAGTTCCGCGGTGGCGCCTT
This sequence comes from Anaerolineales bacterium, assembly GCA_015491595.1. Lineage (GTDB taxonomy): Bacteria > Chloroflexota > Anaerolineae > Anaerolineales > DRMV01 > S139-71. The sequence goes on along the minus strand of WFVP01000353.1, from coordinate 3,482 downwards.
CCTTCGGCCACACCACCTGTTTGACCAGGTTGCCCTGGTCGTCCTTCTGCCACTGGATGTAGACCATCTCGTGACCGATTTGCAGGCCGTGGGCCTCTTCGGTGGTGTCGAACTTGATGCGGCCGAAGAAGGTGAGCACGTCCGTGGCCTCCAGGGCCTCCTTCACCTTCTGGGGATCCACGGAGTCGGCCTTCTTGATGGCATATTCCAGGATGATGCCCGCCGCGTAGCCACCCGCGGAGTGATAGGAGGGCTCTTCGTTGTATTCGGCTTCATAGGCCTTGATGAATTCCTCGTTGGACGGTCCATACCAGTCGATGCCCAGTTCCTTGGCTGCATCGGGCGTGTACTGCACCTGGGGTTCCCACTGGCTGGGCCCGATGATACCGAAGGCCGCCTCGCCCAGCTCGGCGAAGTCGGGTTCCGGCGGTGCCACCAGCAGCACCACAGCCTTCACTGGCGCCTGCTTTTCATACAGCTGGCGGGCGAAGGTGGAACCGTCCTGGAAGTGACCACCGCCCAGGACGGCTTCGGCGCCGGATTCCACAATCTTGTTGATGAAGGGGCCGAAGTCGGTGGTATCGGAAGGATAGCCCTCAAAGAGCACCACTTCGTATCCCTGCTCTTCCGCATAGGCTTTGGCCGCCTCGACCACCGCGGTAGAGAACTTGGCCTGCTCGTACACGAAGGCCACCTTCTTCAGGTTGGGGTCGGCTTCCTTCAGCATGTCAATGGCACCCGTCAGGTACCGGCTGGCCGGGGTGTAAATCTGGAACACGTGCATGTAGCCCTGCTTGTAGATGGAGTCCGAGGCCGCGCCCGTGGTAATCATCACCTTTTCGTACTGCTCCGCGATGACGGCCGCGGCCGCGGTCAGACCACTGGAGTAGGGGCTGATGAGGAAATCCGCGTTGTCTTCCGTGATGAGTTTGGTGTAGAGTTCCTGTACCCGATCCTTGCTGGACTCGTCGTCGTACGACGCTTCCTGGAACTTCACCACCGTGCCATCGCTCAACTTGATGCCACCGGCCTCGTTGATGTGCTTAATCCACAGGCGCAATCCCTTGGCTTGGCGGCCCGAGGAGACATTGAGTCGGCCCGTCTTGGACTCGGTGAATCCGATGGTGAGCACGATTTCCTTGGCCTGGGGCGCCTCGGTGGGCTGTTCCTGAGGCGCCTCGGTCGCCTTCTCTTCCACTTGCGGTTGGGGCGCCTCGGTCGGGGCCGGTGTGGCCTGCTTGCATCCCACCAGGAGCCCCATACCCAGGGCCAATATCACCGACAACCACAGCAGGCGTTTCATAGCGCACCTCCATTCGTTTGTTTGTTGTTAAGAACAACCCACGGCCAGGTTGTTCGTTACGAAGCGCTTCCTCCGGGCACCAGTTTGCGAAAGGTGTGCAAGGGAACCTTGTTCACCCGCCCGCAACGGGGACACTCCACGTCCACATGGGAGGGCGGGTCCTCCTTCAAGCGCTCCCAGATGGCCTTGACCGCGTCTTTGGGCAGGGGGATGGGACGGTGACAGTACATGCAACGCAGCATGGTTTCTCCTCCTCTGTGCCGACCGGTGAGGACCTACGGCCGGTAGACCGCCGGGAACAGCGCGTAGAAGGCCGCGGCCAGCACCACGTCCTCCAGGGGGACCTGGTCGAGGACGGTGTGAGCGTAGATTTCGTCCCCCGGGCCGAAACCGATGGTGGGAATCCCCGCGACGCCGGCCCAGTAGGTCCCGTTGGTGGAAAAGTCCCACTTGCCCGTGGGCGCGTCTGGCCAACCCAGGAGCCGCCGGACCCTCTGCCCGGCCTGCACGATGGGGTGGTCGTCTTCCAGCAGCCAGGCGGGGAAGTACTTCTCCACGGGCAATACGAATCCGGTGTAGGAAGGCTCTTCGTATTGAAGCACCTCCACCCACACCTTGCCCTTGCTTTCCTCGGGGATAAGGGCCTCCACCTGGGCCACCGCATCCTCTTTCGTTTCCCCTAAGGTCAGACGACGGTCGATGTAAATCACGGCCTCGTCAGGAACCGCGTTGATGCTGGGGGTTTTGACGCGCATGTCCGTCACCGTGATTTTGCCGTGGCCCAGGAAGGGATGGTCGCCCAGTTGGGGCTCCAGGTCTCGAATCCCCGCGATGACGGGGAGGAGACGGTAGATGGCGTTGTCTCCCAGGTGGTTGCTGGCCGCGTGGGCGCTTTTGCCCTTGGCCACCACCCGCATCTCCACCCGGCCCTTGTGGCCACGGTAGACCTGCATCCGGGTGGGCTCGCCCACCACCACCGCGTCGGGCCGGATGCCCGGGTCCACCTCCACGAAGGCCCGGGGGGCCAGCCCGTCGCACCATTCCTCCATGTTGCCGAAGTAGTAGGCAGTCCAGCCTTCCAGCAGGCCCAGGTCCCGGGCCCAGGCCAGGCCGTAGACCATGCCGGGCGTGCTGCCCTTTTCGTCACACGCGCCCCGGGCGTAGAGCACGCCGTTCTCCACCTTGCCCCGGAAGGGGTCCCATTGCCATTCGTCGGGGTCGCCGATGCCTACGGTGTCGATGTGGGAATCGTAGACCAGGACGCGGGGGCCGTTGCCGATGCGGCCCAGGATGTTCCCCATCTTGTCGAACCGGACTTCGTCGAACCCCAGACGGCGCATCTCTTCGGCCACCCGCTCCCCTACGGCCTGGATGTGACCGTCGGTGCTGGGAATGGCTACGATGTCCCGCAGGAAGGCAATCAGGGCCTCCCGCTGTTCCTCCACGCGTTGCCGAATGGCCTGTACAATCTGTTCGTTCAGCATCATTCCCTCGTGGATGCAAAGTTGCGCAACGTCAAGTATACCACTGGCCGCGGTGGAGGATGTCGGTGAAGCCGGACGGGGCGGCGAGGGAAAGGGGGCGAAAGTCGCGCAATGTTAATAGCCTTCTTGCAAATTGTTGCTATGCTTAGGGCCGAAATCCTTACGGGATTTCTTTGCACGTACCTGGAATTTCGAGCGTGAGGAGAAGGAGGTGGACACATGGCCGACAAGATTGTAGGCATTGACTTGGGTACGACCAACAGCGTGGTCGCCGTAATGGAAGGCGGCCAGGTTACGGTGATTCCCACCGCGGAAGGGCCGCGGATTTGTCCTTCGGTGGTGGCCTTCACCAAGAAAGGGGAACGCCTGGTGGGGTTGCCCGCGAAGCGGCAGGCTATTCTGAACCCGGAGAACACGGTGTACTCCATCAAGCGCTTCATGGGCCGCCGGTACGAAGAGGTGGAAGAGGAGCGCAAGCGGGTGCCCTATAAGGTGGTGCGCGGCCCCGCGGGGGATGCGCGCGTGTACATCCCGGCCGTAGATAAGGAATTCACGCCCCAGGAAATCTCGGCCATGATTCTGGCCAAACTCAAGGCCGATGCCGAGGCTTACCTGGGACAACCGGTGAACAAGGCCGTCATCACCGTGCCCGCGTACTTCAACGACAGCCAGCGGCAGGCCACCAAGGACGCGGG
>WFVP01000352.1 GCA_015491595.1 Anaerolineales bacterium | reverse complement strand
CTACCGGGTCCTCCGCCGTCGTTCCTGGCAATTCACCCTTACCCCGACGATCGTCGCCCTTCTCCTGGCCCTGGGTGTGGCCGTGTTCTTCCGGGGGTATCGGCTGGCCCAGGTGCCTCCCGAGATGTTCAGCGACCACGCGGAAAAGCTGTACGACGTGATGGACGTACTGGACGGCCAGTGGCGCATCTTCTTCCCCCGGAACACGGGCCGGGAAGACTTCCAGATGTACTTGACCGCGCTCATGGTCCGCCTGTTCGGCACGGGCATCTCCTTCATGAGCCTGAAATTGGGCACTTTCTTCATGGGCCTGTTCATGCTGCCCTACCTTTACCTCCTGGGCAGGGAACTGGGGCATCCCTGGGGTGGGGTGCTCGCGGTGCTCCTGGCAGGGATGGCCTACTGGCCCAACGTGCAGGCCCGGGTGGCCCTGCGCTTCATCCTGTACCCGGCCTTTGTGGCCCCAACCCTGTACCATCTGCTGCGGGCTTTGCGCACCCATCGCCCGCAAGACTACCTCCTGGCCGGGGTTTTTCTGGGGTTGGGACTCCACGGGTACTCCCCCTTCCGGATGGTACCCCTGACCGTGCTCCTGGCCGTGGGGATGGCCCTGGCTGCGGCGCCTCGGGTGCAGCGGACCCGCATCCTGCAGGGGTTCACCCTCCTGGTGCTGTTCTCGTTCCTGGTGTTCCTCCCTCTGTTCCGTTACCTGTTGCAGTATCCCCACATCTTCTTCTACCGGGGCATGACCCGTCTCGGCCAGCTGGAGCGGCCCTACCCGGACCACCCGTTGAAAATCTTTCTCCAGGAGACCTGGCAGGCCTTCATCATGCCCTGGTGGGATAACGGGCAAATCTGGGTCCATTCCGTGCCCGGGCATCCCGCGCTGGCCGTGGTGAGCGCGTCCTTGCTGGCGTTGGGGTACGTCTGGGCCCTGGTGCGCTTCGGGCAAACCCGGGATTGGCGATGGGCCTTTTTGGTGCTCAGTGTGCCTTTTTTGATGCTGCCCTCCATCCTTTCCTTAGCCTTCCCGGAGGAAAATCCCTCCCTGAACCGCTCCGCGGGCGCGTTGGTGCCCATCTTCCTCCTGGCGGGTCTGGCCCTGGAGGTCTGGGCACGGTCCTTGTGGACCTGGGCCGCCTCCCGGACGGGACGTCGGCTGCTCGTGGGAGCCTTTCTGGCTGCCCTTCTGGTGCTGGAAGCCCAGCACAATTACGACCTGGTCTTCCGCCGTTATGCCTACGAGTTCCGCCTCAGCGCCTGGAACACCTCGGAACTGGGGGCGGTTATCGGGGGGTTCGCGCGCTCCATCGGCACCCCGGAGCGGGCCTGGGTCGTTCCCTACCCTCACTGGGTGGATACCCGCTTGGTGGGCATCCGGGCCGGCTTCCCCCGGCGGGATTACGCGCTGCCCCGAGACCAGCTGGAGGAGACTTTAGCCGTGCCCGGTCCCAAACTCTTCCTGTTCAAGCCCGAGGACCAGGAGACCCAGGCCCGCTTGCAGGCGCTCTATCCCCAGGGGCGCCTTTGGCGCTACCGGTCGCCCACGCCCGGCAAGGACTTCATGATGTTCTTTGTGCCGTAGAACCGACAGAGAACCTGTGCGAGACCCAAGATTGAAGTTATTTTCAGTATATCTCGCGTAGTCCTATCCGGGCACAGGACCGCAGGAAGAAAAGTAAATTGATGCAGCGGCGAAGCCGCCGCTGCATCAATTTATTTCCCCTCCTTCGGCCCCATGTCCGGTCAGGACTATCTACAGCTTGCAGAGATTGGTCTGGCTGGCCCATCTAATACCAACTCGTCTGCCAAGTGTGACAATGGAAGGAAGTTCGGCACAAAAGGCAACCCAGCCATGGGATGATGCAGCCCGATGTCCGTTCGCACCACCTCTTTTCCTTATGCAAATTATGGAGGTCTTTTGCAAATCTGCACAGGTCTTTTCGGGCACCGGGCCGTTGGTGAAAAAATAACTTGAGGGGGGCGGCGAAGCCGCCCCCCTCAAGTTATTTTTATGCCAACGGCCCGGTGCCCGAAAAGACCTGTGCAGATTCGCAAAAACTCCTCCATAATTTGCATAAGGAAAAGAGATGGTGCGAACGGACATCGGGTT
>WFVP01000351.1 GCA_015491595.1 Anaerolineales bacterium | reverse complement strand
CACGGAGAGGGAGCACTTCACCCCTTCGGGCACCCCCACGAAGCGTAAATGCTGCACCGCCCGAATCAGGCGCTGAGCCATCCGGGCGCCCTGGACGGGTTCGGTCTCGGGGAGCAGGACCACGAACTCATCGCCGCCATAGCGGGCGATGAAGTCCGTATCCCGAATGGCACCTCGCAACGTGCTGGCCACCTGGCGGAGGACCTGGTCCCCCACCAAATGCCCGTGCTCATCGTTGACCCGTTTGAAATCGTCCAGGTCCAGGAGGAACAGGCCCAGGGGACGGCGATAGCGCTGGGCCCGCAACCATTCCCGCTCCAGGGCCTCCCGAAAGGCCCGGCGGTTGGGAAGCCCGGTGAGGGGGTCGGTGCGGGCCATGGTCTCCAGGTAACCCACCAGGCGCACATTCCCCAGGGCCACGCCCAGATGCGAGGCCAACAGCCGGACGGCCAACTCCTCCTCGTACTGGAAGTGCCGGGGACGGTCCCAGTACAGGGCCAGCCCGCCCTGGGGACCGTGGGGCACGGTCATGGAGGCCAGCATGTAGGCCCGGAATCCCTCCTCGCGCGCCATCTGGCGTAGGGATTCGGGGATGCGAGGGTCCTGCTCCACATCGGCGACCAGGAACACGGAACCGAATTCCATGGCCTTGGTTCCGGGAAGGTTCGGATAGGTCTGCTGGACCCATTGCAGGTATTCTTCGGAGAGTCCCCGGGCGGCGAGGACCACCAGGCCCGCTTGCTTCTCATCCAGCACATAACAGGCTCCCCGATGGGTGTTGAGCAGGGAACAGATGCCGTCCAGGGCAATCTGAGCCAGACGGGAAGGCTCGTGCAAGCGTCCCATCTCCAGGCTGAGGTACAACAAGGCCTCCAGTAAGGCCGTCTGCTTCCGTAAGCGGGCCGAGGCGATGGCCCGGGAGAGGACCACGGACATGGCGTTGGTGATTTCCTGAGCCCGCTGGATTTCCTCCTGGGTCAGGTCCCGAGGGTTGTGGTAGGAGAAGATGGCGGCCCCCAGGAACTCCTGGGTGGGATGCGCGTACATGGGCACCACGATGGCCGAGCGAGTGGGGAACTGGGCGGCGATTTCGGGTTTGAGATAGGGGGTGTTCAGGATGTCGGGAATGACCAGGGGACGCCCCAGGTGGTACACGGATTCGGTCAGGTTAGGCCGGTCTTCCGGGGTAACTTCGATGTGGGGGTATTCCTCCCGTTTCTCGCCGTAGGCGGCCAGGGGAATGGGCAGTTCCCGTTCGGGATCCCAAAGGGTGAGGAAGACGCCGTTGGCACCCACCAGAGCTCCCATGTGGTCGGCCAGGTACTGGGCCAGGGTGCGGAGCTCCCCCTGACGCAAGCTCTCCTGCAACAGACGGTGCAGCTGGTCCAGATACGCCCGCTCCTGCTCGGCCCGCATCCGGGCCAGACGCAAAGCCGTGGCCATGACGAAGGTCATGCCCACCACCAGGCTCAGGAACAGGATATCCGCGCTGGCCCAGAGAATCACGAAGCGCAGTCCGGGCGGCGGGGACACGCGCCCATCCTGCAGGTACACGGGCAACCGTCCCGTGACGTATCCCCAGGCCAGGAAACCGTAACCCAGCAAACTTAGCAAGGTGAAACCGAGTACGGCCTGCCAAGGATACAGAATGGCCACCCCCACCAGGTAGACCACCAACAGGATGTCCATGGGGCTGTTGATGCCCCCGGTGTAGTGCAAGACCCCGAAGAGAATGGCCAAATCCGTGATGGTATGGACGTAGGCCAGCGCGGTGGCCCCTCCCTGGGGAAACCGGCCGTCCAGGGCCCAGCGATAGACCGGCTGGAAGGCCAGATTGAACAACGCCGCCAGCAGAATCAACCCGGCCATGATGCGGGTGAGCTCCGTCGGCGCCCCCAGCCAGGCCTCCACCACCAGCAACAGGGTCGAGAACACCAGAATGAGCCAACGAATCCAGCACAGACGCCAGGCCTGGAGCAGGGTTTCTCGCTTGGGCACCACCGGGAGGGTCCATTTACGCATGAGCCACCGTCCAAATCCCCGCTTGCGTTGAGTGTTATGGTTTGAGATTTTATGTCCTTCCTCTTTCATTCTACCGGTTCTGACCGGGGAAAATCCGTGATTATCCTCACATAACGTGTAAACAGTGCGGTCTGCACTGAATTTACCACGAAACTGTGTGCAAAACGTGCTTGTCAAAACGTCCGAGGTGTCTATACTCAGTCCTCAACTGAGGAAGGAGGAGAAGGGATGTTCTCGCCCTCGGACCGCTGGCCGGTGCGCCTGGTCATTTCCACGCTATTCCTTCTGGGCCTTATTTTGGTTCTGGGGTCGTCTCGCGCCGGAGCGGTCCGAGGGCGTGCGCCTTAATCGCCCGTACCGCCATCCTTATCCCTAAAGATGTTGGGGCCGCTCCGATGGACGAGCGGCCCCAAAGTTTTTTCACCGGAGGTCGTTTCAT
>WFVP01000350.1 GCA_015491595.1 Anaerolineales bacterium | reverse complement strand
TGCCGGTGTTCAGGAGCAGGAAACAACCCGTACCGTAGGTGTTCTTGGCCTCGCCCACGTCGAAACAGGCCTGGCCCACCAAGGCGGCCTGCTGGTCGCCCAAATCACCGCAGACCGGAATTTCCGCCCCAAAGGGTCCGTCCTTCTTGGTGGTGCCCCAGGTGTTGGGGTCACTGGAAGGCACGATGCGCGGGAGCATGGCCCGGGGAATCCCCATGATGCTCAGAATCTCGTCGTCCCAATCCAGGGTCTCCAGGTTCATGAGCATGGTGCGGCTGGCGTTGGAGACGTCCGTCACGTGCGCGCCGCCGTCGGGCCCGCCCGTCAGGTTCCAGATGAGCCAGGTGTCGATGTTGCCGAAAATGGCGTCGCCTTTCTCCGCGGCCTCCCGCAGGCCGGGCACGTTCTCCAGCAACCACATGATTTTCGGACCTGAGAAATACGTGGCCAAAGGCAACCCCGTCTTGGGCCGGAAACGGTCCTGTCCCCCATCGGCCGCCAGAGCATCGCAAATCTTGTCCGTGCGGGTGTCCTGCCAGACGATGGCGTTGTAATAGGGCTCGCCGGTGTGTCGGTTCCACACCACCGTGGTCTCCCGCTGGTTGGTCACGCCCACCGCGGCGATGTCCTTGGGGTCGATTCCCCCGTTGGCAATGGCACCTCGAATGACTTCCTGGGTGCGCTCCCAGATTTCCATGGGGTCATGTTCCACCCAGCCGGGTTTAGGGTAGATTTGCTCATGCTCTTTCTGGTCGACGCCCACAATGCGCCCCTTGCGGTCGAAAATAATGCATCGGGTACTCGTCGTACCCTGGTCCACCGCGGCGACATACTTCGCCATCACACACCTCCTCTCCAGGATTGGAAGGATAGGGTCGCTTCCAAAACGCGACCGCGGGGTTCAACCCGAACTTGCCTCACCACAGTCCCAGTCCATTGACGAAGATGGCCGCCAGAATCGCCCCCACAATCGGCGCGACCACGGGAATCCACGCATACCCCCAATCGGAGTCCCGCTTGCCGGGGATGGGCAGCACGGCATGGGCGATACGAGGTCCCAGGTCGCGAGCCGGGTTGATGGCGTACCCCGTGGGTCCGCCCAGGGAAAGGCCGATGCTCCACACCAGGAAGCCCACGGCGATGGGGCCATACCAGGACGTAATCCCGACGCTGTCGTGGAAAATCCACAGCACGCCCGCAACCAACACGAAGGTGGCAATGACCTCGGTGAGGAAGTTGGACACCGCGTTGCGAATTTGCGGGATGGTGGAGAACACGGCCAGTTTGAGGTCCGCGTCGTCCGTGGCGGCGAAATGGTCTTTGTAGGCCAGCCAGACCACCACCGCGCCGATGAAGGCCCCCAGCATTTGCGCGGCGATGTAGCCGGGGACGCTGGCCCAGGGGAACTTGCCCGCCATGGCCAGACCCACGGTCACCGCGGGATTGATATGCGCACCGCTAATCCATCCCACCGCGTACACGGCCATGGTCACGGCCAGACCCCAGCCTGTGGTGATGACAATCCAGCCGGAATTCTGGCCCTTCGACTTGTTCAGCACCACATTGGCCACCACACCATCGCCCAGGATGATAAGCACCATGGTGCCAACCACCTCGGCTAAGAATGCCTGCCCCATCACACACCTCCTTTTTGTATGGGGAGAAAGGGACGGCGAATCGGACAACCTTGTCCCCCATAGGTGTTGTGGAGAATCATAAAAGCGTTTTCTATTTTCGTCAAGCAATCTGGGCGAAAGGGCGGGTTTCCTCAGCGCGCATGAGAGCCGGAGGATGGCGGACATCGAACCCCATCAGGGTCGTCCCGTCCTTTTCCTCTTCCCCGTGTCCAAAGCAACTTGTCTTTTGCCCGCGCTTATGCTATGTTTGAAAGTAACGAAAAGGGTTCCATAATCTTTTTTGTTTTGAGGCCGTCCAATGAAAACGGGTGTCATTCGGGCATTTATTGCGGTGGACCTTTCCCCCGAATTGAAACAGGCCTTGGCGCAACTGGCGCAGGAGCTGAAGCAGCGCATGGGACATCTGCCCTTGAAGTGGGTTCCCCCGGAGAACATCCATCTGACCCTGAAGTTTCTGGGGGACATCTCCGTACGCAACCTGCGCTTGATTCAGGAAATGCTGGCCCGGGAAACCGCGCTTTACCCGCCCTTCGAATTCAGCGCCGGCACCCTGGGGGCCTTTCCCAACACCCGGCACCCGCGGGTGATTTGGGTCGGCGTGGAAGGTCCGCAGGTGCTTTACAACCTGCAGGAGGGTATCGAGCGGGTCATGGCCCGCTTGGGATATCCGCCCGATTCCCGCCCCTTCTTCCCTCATCTCACCCTGGCCCGTATGGCCCGCACCGCACGCGCGGAGGACATCCGCAACCTGGGGTTGCTGCTGCGCAAGGAAAACGTAGGGTACCTGGGAAGCACCCGGGTGGACCAGGTGCACCTCTATCAAAGCGACCTGCGCCCTTCGGGGGCCGTGTACACCCGTTTGTTCAGTGCCTCCCTGCGGCCTTCGGAGAGCACGGCGGTGATTTAAGCGCATGAAGACTTTCCAGGAGCACGTCCCCTACCCTGGCATGGTGCGACCCAAATCCAGTCAGCCCAAGGTCTCCGTGGACTCCCATCCGTGGCAGAATTTAAGAGGGGCCTCTCACCATCGGCCCCTCTTGCCCATTCTCGATTCAAGGAGGTGGAGATTGGCCAGTTCCAAAGCCTTGCAGTTGGCCCATCGTCTGGTGCGCGCCCTGGAGGACAAAAAGGGCGAGGACATCCTGGTGCTGGACATTTCCGAACTGACCAGCTGGACCGAATGCTTCGTGCTGTGCTCCGGGGTCAGCGACCGCATGCTGGAGACTTTACAGGAGTCCGCTCTGGAAGCCGCCAAGAAGGACTTCGGCCTCTACGGCCGCGTGGAGGGCGAACCCCGGTCCGGATGGGTGCTGGTGGACTTTGGCGACGTCATCCTTCATCTGTTCACGCCCGAAGTGCGGCGCTACTACGACCTGGAAGACCTCTGGGCCGACGGCAAGGTGGTGGTGCGCATTCAGTAACCCATGTCCCGTTTGCTTGTCAACCTCCGGGAGTGGGGCTACAATACGAGCAACGCACGAGCCTCTCGCCTGATGGTCTACACGCAAAGGAGTCTGCATGAGCAACGCCCGTTATGGCATTTTCGGCGGCACCTTCGATCCTCCCCATATCGCCCACCTCATTCTCGCGGAAGAGGCCTACGTCCAATTGCGCCTGGATCGAGTGTTGTGGATTGTCACCCCGGAACCGCCCCACAAGCGGGGGCAACCCCTGACCCCCTGGCCCCTCCGGGCTGTCTCTTATACACATCTG
>WFVP01000349.1 GCA_015491595.1 Anaerolineales bacterium | reverse complement strand
GTGTATGCGTATATTGCGGCTCTTCGAACCACGTGAACCCCAAGTACCTACAAGTGGCCGCGGACCTGGGTCGCTTCCTGGCAACTCGCGGGTGCCGCATTGTGTACGGCGGCGGTAGCACCGGATTGATGGGCGCCCTGGCCGACGCGGCCCTGGAGGCCGGCGGTGAGGTCATCGGGGTGATTCCCGACCACTTCTACGTCCCCGAACTGGCCCATACAGGGTTGACCCGCCTGGAAGTGGTGCCCGACATGCATACCCGAAAAGCCCGCATGGCCCAGCTGGCCGATGCCTTCGTGGCCCTACCGGGGGGATTCGGCACCTGGGAGGAACTGTTTGAAGTGCTCACCTGGGCCCAAATCGGTCTCCATCAGAAGCCCGTGGGCCTGCTCAACGCCTTCGGTTTCTACGACCGTTTGCTGGATTTTATCCGTCACGCCCGGGAGGAAGGGTTCCTGTACAAGGACCATGAAGACCTCCTGCTGGCCCGACCCGACCCCCAAAGCCTGTGGGAGGCCCTTATCGCCTTCCGCCCCAAACCCCTGCGCAAATGGCTGACCCAGCCCAAGTCCTCCCCATGAGAGATGGGAATCTTGCTGTCCGCAGTCCGAAGGCCGAAGACGGCTCATGTTGAAAACTTCGAGGCCCAGTGTTGCGCCAAGGGAAAGGCTGCCCACCAGCCCATCAGTCCCAAGACCAAATCCCGCGCCCGAATGACCACCACGACCCCCGCGGCCGCCTCGAGGGGTAGCCCCAGAGTCCGGGCCGCAAGGAATTGGGCCGTCTCTAAGGCCCCAATTCCACCCGGGAGAGGAGAAAGCAAAGCCAACCGGGTCAGGACCAGGGCCAATAGAGCATCCCCCAAACCCATAGGCGCGCCCAAGAGACGCCAGAGCCAGGTGTACTCCCACACCAAACCTGCCCAGGTCAACAACGAAAGGCCGACCCATGCCAGCACCCGCCAGGGGGATTGACGCAACGCTTGCGCCATCGCTTCCTCCCACCGCGCCATGGCCGCACGCCAACGAGCAAAACGCTTCCAATGTTGGCCAAAACGGGTAAGCGGACGGTACCCCAACCACAGACTCCCCCCATACCCGACCATGCCGCCCATGACGACCAACATCACCGGAAGCCATCCAACACCTTCAAATTCCAAGGCGCCATGACCGCGCGTCGCCCACACCACACCCGCACCCAACAGCAGAAAGGCGAAGTTGCTGCCCACCTCAAAGGCTTTCTCCAGGGAGAGGGACGAAAGGGCCTGGCTCCAGGACAGCCCCTCACCACGATGGAGCCAGTACACCTGTAGAGGCTCCCCGCCGAACTGGGGCCCAGGGGTGAAGTAATTCATCGCGAAGGCCGCCTGACGGTAGACGGCCATGTGGGTGAAGGTCACACGAGGGGAAAAGGCCCGGGAAATCCACCACCAGCGCAGTACAGGCAGGGTCAGGACCCCCAAATTGAGCGCGCCCCAGGCTATCCAGGCCACGCCAGGGGCCTGACGCCATCGCAAAGCGACCTCGGACCAGGCCACGCTGCGGAGCACCCCAAAGGCCCAAAGCAAGCCCACCGCCCAGGTCAGGACGAAGACGAGGGCGCGGAACCGCCGCCCCAAAAGCGTCGCCATAAGCGTTCCTCGGGTTCCCACATGCCACCCCCTATGTAAAACACCGCCGTCAGCCCCCACAACGCCACGAGGGTTTCCGTGTGCCAGGCCATGCCCGTGTGCAGGGCCGTCCCCAACAGCCCCAATGCCACCACGGCCCAGGTTCGGGCCATCCACCCCGCCAGCAAGCCCACAGCCGAAGTACCCGTCAGCAGGAGTACCAGAGCCCGGCCCGTGGTGCCCGCCGGTGGGGGAAGGGACCGGGTCCAGGTTTCGAACCAGGGAAACAGACGCACCATCACCCAGGCGGCGAGACCCCAGCGCAAGACCCAGGAGATACCCCGTTTCCATAAGTTCATGGACGCACCAACCCGGGAAGTACGTCTTCCCGGCCGTACCCATCCCACCATCACCAGGCCGTCCCACAAGAAATGGGCCAGGAAGGGAAGACCGAAAGCATAAGCCGCCCAATGGGTTCCGGGGGGACCAAACACGGGCCAGAGCACGGCGGCCAGGAAGCCCATCTGGACCCCGGCCAGGGCGCGCCGCAACATGCTGGAGGGGAGGGGGTACACGGGAAGCCCCCGCGCCCGACGTGCATGCTCCACGGCCAGGTACAGGTACCGGGCCAGACCCACCAACAGGTACCAGGCCGGGACCTTGCCGTAGCGCCAGGCCAGCGCCACACCCCCCAGCACCGCCAGGCCATCCAGAGCCACGTCCAGTTCCTGGCCCATGACCGTTACCCGTCCCGTGACACGGGCCACCAGTCCGTCCGCAAAATCCAGAGCCACACCCACGAGGAAGAGGAGGGCGGGAATCCACGCCCGGCCATCGGGAAGGGGCGGGAGACCCACGAACCCCAGGGCGGCCAGAATCGCCATTCCCCGTGCCCACGTGACCCAGGTGGCCGGGCTCAGTGAGGGAGCGACTTCTTCCCGGCCAGGCGGATGATTGAGGGGCAACGCACGGTACATCAGGAACAACCAAAGGGCCAATAGGGGAGCCGTGCCCGCCGCCCAGACGTCCGCCCATCCTTCGGGCAGCATTTCGCGAAAGAGGCCCAGCCCACTCCCCCACAACGCGACCGAAATGAAGACCGCGACGCGCCAGCAACGCTGCAAGGCAGGGGGAACGGACCGGGGCCTCATAGGACCTTTTGGAACAATACGTCCCACTGGTGGGCCAGGTAAATCAAACGGCCCTCTTCCAGGTCCTTCATGCGGGTTCGATACCATATTTGGGCCTGCTCCGACGACACTTGGGGGTCTTGCCGCAGGGCATCATACACAGTTTCCAGAATGAAGGCAAGGAAGAAGGCTTCGTCCTCGGGGTACGCTCCCTCGCCGGTGGGGAGCACGGCCCAGTCCGATGCCCCTACGGCCAGCACACGCACCTGGGGATGGGCCACAGCCCATTCCAACAGGCGACGACCGGTGCGGGAGGAGCCTCCGGGGCGTCCCTGGATGGTGCGGTTGTCCATGCTGGCATGGTAGCGGTCCAGCAAGAAGTCTTCATCCAACTCCGGCCGCTCTGGGAGGAAGACGGTCCCGGCATCAAAATTGAGGGTGAAGTACGCAAGACCGCCGGGTTTCAGCAATCGCCACAGCAGGGGAAGGAGGGAAGGCAAATCCATCAGGTCCAACAGCGCATGGGCCAGCAACAGGTCGACGGTCTCCGCTGGAGCCCGCGCCGCATAAGCATAAACGTCTTCCACCCGCCAGCGTAAGGTGAGGACCCCTCGAGGGCCTTCCAATAGGGCGGAGTCTCCTGTCACGCGAAAGGGCCATCCGCGTTCCTGGGCCCAGGTGCGCAGCCAGGGCAGCCCGGCCTCGCGTAAAGCAGGATGGAGGTCCAACAGCAAGTACTCCCCTCGGTCCAATAGTCCCCAATCCAACAAACGGGCCACCATGGTACCAATGCCCGCACCCAGTTCCACGATGCGAGGGGGGTCGGACGCTATATGCGACCAAACACGTTGCAGGGCCCTGAACACATGCAGGTTCAGGGCCCGGTCGTCCACGGTGCGTTTGGCAAGCAGATAGCGCACCCAGGGGTCTTGGACAGGCAAGGGCTCACTCCTTGGCCGTCCACAGGGCGACGATGAGGGCGACTTCGACCACCTTGGTGAACACCCCCAAGGGGTCGTACAAGCCTTCCACACCCCACATGGCGAAATAGCCCACGACCGTCACCGCGGTATAGGCGATGAACACCCCACGCACCAGCCCTTTCGACAGGAACCCGGGCGTACGGGTCCAGAGGAAAAGCAAGGCCAGATAACCCAAACCGTTGAGGAAGAGCAACGTATCCAGCCCCAGGGGGAAGACCGGCAGGCCCACGAACAGGTGAATGATGGCGGTGATGAGGGTCAACAATACAATGAAACCACGCCTCTGACGCATGGCTCACCTCCTTTGGAGAACATCGAGGTAACGCGATTATACCGGAATTCTGTGAAAATTATCATGGAAAAGGGTTCCCTTTTCGGGCAAAACGCGGTATGGTGGAAGGTGCACGGCGGAGGGGGAACCGTGTATCCCATTCCTGTATGCCCATGGAGGTCCTATGCCTATTGGATGGTGGAGTGTGGGTGGTGAGATTGAACAGGGGCGATTCCTGGGTCTGGCCATCGTCCTCTTCTTGGCCGTGGTCGTGCCACTGGTGTTCAGCCGTATGCGTCGCTTGCGGATACCGGTGGTGGTAGGCGAAATCCTGGCAGGCATGGTGATTGGCGTCAGCGGTTTGGGGTGGGTCCCCGAGGGTGACCCTTTCCTGGAGCTCTTGGCCGAAATCGGTCTGGTCGTCTTGATGTTCCTGGCCGGCCTGGAAATCGACGTTCAAGCCCTGGGATTGGGACATGGACGCCGACAAACCCGTCCCCGAGAAGCAAAGGAGCATTCAACTTCAGGCCCCGGCCCTTTACGTCTGGCCTTGGAGTACTTCGCCTTGACCCTGGCCCTGACCGGTGCCGCTTCGTTGTTGCTATGGCGCATGGGCTTGGTTCAAGACCCCATCTTTATCGCCCTGATTCTGGCCACCATTTCGCTGGGCGTGGTCATGCCTGTGCTCAAAGAGCAGGGATTGTTGGGAGGGCGGTATGGACAGACCATTTTGGTTTCGGCCTTGGTGGCCGACTTCGCCACCATGATTCTCATCACCGTACAAGTCGCCGTTCTTTCCAAGGGTCTGACCTTTGAAATTCTCCTGGTCAGCATCCTGTTCGTGGTGCTTTTCGGACTTTATCGCCTGGGCCTTGTGGTCCTCCCTGGGATGCGTTCGCTCATTGACGATTTGAGCAACGCCACGACCCAAATCCACATTCGGATTGCTTTCCTGCTTCTGGTGACCTTTGTCGCACTGTCCGAGGTCTTGGGCACGGAGGTCATCTTAGGGGCCTTCCTCGCCGGTTTGCTCATCTCCATGTTGAGCCGCGGGGAAGACCATCTGGTGAAGCACCAATTGGAAAGCATCGGATACGGTTTCTTCATCCCCATCTTCTTCATCATGGTGGGTGTGAACTTCGACATCGGTGTCCTCTCGGCCGCCGAGGGCATCTGGTTCCTCATCCCCTTCCTGGTCGTCGCCGCCTTCGTTACGAAAATCGCGCCCGCCTGGGTGTTCACCCGGGCCTTTCCCAAACGGGCCAGCTACGCCGGCGGTGTGCTGCTGTCGGCCCAGCTCTCGTTGACCGTGGCCGCCGCTGAAATTGGGCGTCAACTGGGCATCTTGAGCGAAGCCGTGGTCATGTCCCTCATCCTCATGGCCATCATCACCGTAACCGTAGCGCCGTTGATTTTCACCTCTCTCATGCGACCCTACCAGAAGCCCGAACGCCCCATCCTCATCATCGGTGCGGGAGCGGTGGGGGTCCAAATGGCCCAGCAACTGGCAGGGCATGGAACGCGCGTGCTGCTCTTGGACGACGACGAACAGCGGGTCGCGGAGGCCCGCAAAATGGGCCTGGAAGCCCATCACGTAAGCCTTTCCGCCCAAGGGGTGGCCCCGTATTTGGACGGCGCGCATACCGTCATCGTGGCCTCCAGCGACCCGGAACGCACCGTGGAATGGGCCCGGCTGGTACGCGGGGTCTTCGGCGTGGAACGGGTGCTGGCCCTCAACGCCAATCCCGGCAGCCGCCGCCTGCTCCAGGACATGGGCGTCCACTGCATCTCCCCCCTGGAAGCCCAGGCCACTTTCATGGCTCTCATGGCCCGCAACCCCGACCTGCTCCACCTGCTCACCTCGACCCAGGACAACCGGGACGTTCTGGAAATCACCATCCGCAATCCCGCCCTGGACGGCAAGCGCCTGCGAGACCTGAACCTGCCACCCCACGCTTTGGTGCTGGCCATCCACCGCGGCGGCGAGTACCTCATCCCCCGGGGCGATACCCGGGTGCGCATCGGCGACGTGCTCACCATCCTGGGTACTCTGGAGGATTTGGAACGGGTGCAGGCCCGGCTGGGCCCACCACAACACACCCTATAGAGCAAATCAAACTGTTCATAACTCAACAGACAACTTGATAACCAGGCGATTCCTTGACGAAAAGAAGGGGCCTCCGTTATACTCGTGGCCATCTCCAACCCCGTGAAGAGGAGGTGCGCCATGGCGGAGGCGCGTGAACGTCGTCCCCACCCGGAAGAGGCCGGCGTCCAGGTCAGTGAATCTGAAGTCGCGGTGCACTGGGGTGAAGAAGAGTACTATCACCCTCCCATGCGCTTTATCGCGCAAGCCAATTTCACCGATACCGAGGTCTTCCGACGCTTTTCTGAAGAACATTTCCCTGAGTGTTTCAAAGAGTATGCGGATTTGCTGGACTGGTATCAATACTGGCATACCACCCTGGACACCAGCAATCCCCCCTTTTGGAAATGGTTTGTAGGAGGCAAACTTAACGCCTGTTATAACTGTGTGGACCGCCACCTGGATGAATACCGTACGAAGGCAGCCTTTATCTTCGTACCCGAACCCGAAGACGAACCCCACTCCGTGGTGACCTATCAGGACCTGTACATCCGAGTCAATGCTTTTGCCGCTTTTTTGCGGGACCTGGGGTTGAAGAAGGGCGACCGGGTGACCATCTTCATGCCCATGGTGGTGGAACTGCCCATCACCATGCTGGCCTGTGCCCGGCTGGGCATCATTCACTCCGTGGTCTTCGCGGGCTTCAGCGCCCAGGCCTGTGCCGACCGCATCGTGGACTCGGGAAGTCGGGTCCTCATCACCATGGACGCCTACTGGCGCAACGGAAAACTCCTAGACCATAAAGCCAAAGCCCACCAGGCCGCGGAATTGGCCGCCCAGATGGGCCAACCCGTGGAGAAGGTCCTGGTCTGGCGTCGTTACCGGGGGGAATACCACTCGGAAGCGCCTATGCAGGAAGGCCGCGACCTCTTCGTCAACGACGAGCTCAAGAAATACCGAGGCGCCCGGGTGGAACCGGAGGTCATGAACGCCGAGGACCCCCTGTTCATCATGTACACCAGCGGCACTACGGGCAAGCCCAAGGGTCAGGTGCACAGTACGGGCGGGTATCTGGCCTACGTGGCCTGGACGAGCAAGAACGTCCTGGACATCCATCCCGAGGACGTTTACTGGTGCATGGCGGACATCGGCTGGATTACCGGTCACTCGTATATCGTGTACGGCCCTCTGGCGGTGGCCGGGACCAGCGTCATTTACGAGGGCGTACCCACGTACCCCGACTCCGGCCGGCCCTGGCGCATTGCCGAGGACCTGCATGTGAACATCTTTTACACCTCTCCTACGGCCATTCGTATGCTTCGCCGGGCCGACCCTGAGGGTCCCAAAAACTACAACCACCACTTCAAACTTATGGGCACGGTGGGCGAACCCATCGAGCCGGAAGTCTGGCGATGGTACTACCACGTGGTGGGCAAGGGCGAGGCCGTCATCATCGACACCTGGTGGCAGACGGAAACGGGTGGGTTCCTGTGCAGCACCATCCCCGCCCTGCACCCGGCCAAACCCGGCAGCGCCGGCCCTGCCCTTCCGGGCATCTACGCGGTCATCCTGGATGAAGAGGGGCGGGAAATCCCGCCGGGCGCGGGCAAAGCGGGCAACCTGTGCATCCGCAACCCCTGGCCGGGCATCTCCATGGGCATCTGGGGCGACCCCGACCGCTGGGTGAAGACCTACTACGCCAAGTACAACAAGGACCCCAACAGCAAAGACTGGCGGGACTGGCCCTACTTCGCGGGGGACGCGGCCACCCAGGCCGCGGACGGGTATTTCCGCATCCTGGGTCGGGTGGACGACGTCATCAACGTGGCCGGCCATCGGCTGGGCACCAAGGAACTGGAGTCCGCGGTGCTCACCGTACCCGAGGTGGCCGAGGCCGCGGTGGTGCCGCGTATCGACCAACTCAAAGGTCGGGTTCCCGAGGT
The DNA here is from genome assembly GCA_015491595.1 of Anaerolineales bacterium. Taxonomy (GTDB): domain Bacteria; phylum Chloroflexota; class Anaerolineae; order Anaerolineales; family DRMV01; genus S139-71. The sequence continues at coordinate 7,564 of WFVP01000349.1, read as the reverse complement.
CTACATCTCTCTGAAACCCGGCATCCAGCCCAACGCGGAAATCCAGCAAAAGGTGGTCAGGGCCATCGAAACCATCATCGGCAAGATTGCCCGACCCAAGAACGTGTACATCGTACCCGACCTGCCCAAGACCCGTTCGGGCAAAATCATGCGCCGGGTACTGGCGGCCATTTCCAACGGACAGGACGTGGGCGACGTGACCACCCTGGCCAACCCCGACGTGGTGGACACCATCCGCCGCATGGTACAGGAAGAAGAGGTGTGGTGGCTGTAACGCCGGTTTTCTCTGGAAAGACCTAAAGAGACGGTGGCTGCGCCACCGTCTCTTTTGTTTTCGCTTGACAACCCCCTCGCGAGGATGCTATGGTAGCCCACAGACGTGCCAGGAGGGCAGGCCTATGACCGTCATCCAACCACGGACCCAGGACGTCCTCCAAACCACCCTGGAGAACGGACTGACCGTTTTGCTCAAACCCATCCCCACGGCGCCTGTCATCAGCCATTGGATTTGGTACCGCGTGGGGTCCAGGGACGAACCCACGGGGCGGACGGGCATCTCCCACTGGGTGGAACACATGCTTTTCAAGGGCACGCCCCAATTCCCTGCCGGGGTGCTGGACAAAGCCATCTCCCGTACCGGAGGCTACTGGAACGCCTTCACCTACATGGACTGGACCACATACTTCGAGACCCTGCCCGCGGAGCACATCGACCTGGCCCTGCGCCTGGAAGCCGACCGCATGGTAAACGCGCTCTTCGACCCCAAAGAGGTGGAATCCGAACGCACCGTCATCCTCTCGGAACGCCAGGGCTACGAAAACGAACCCCTGTTCCTGTTAGGCGAAGAGGTACAGGCGGCCGCCTTCCGGGTTCATCCTTACCACCATGAAGTCATCGGGGACGTGGCCGACCTGGAACGCATGACCCGAGAGGACCTCTACGACCACTACCGCACGTATTACCGACCCAACAACGCGGTCCTGGCTCTGGCCGGCGCGTTCGACCCCGAGGCCATTCTGGAACGAATTCGGCGTTACTTCGGGGACCTCGAACCCGGCCCTGAACCGCCCCGCCTGGAGCGGCCCGAACCTCCTCAACGGGGAGAGCGCCGGGTGGAAGTGCGGGGGCCTGGTGAGACCACCTTCCTTCAGGTGGCCTATCGGGCTCCCCGGGGTGCCGACCCCGATTTCTTCCCCATGCTGGTTCTGGCTTCCCTGCTCACCGGCCCGGTGAACCTCAACCTGTTCGGCAGCGGCATCACCAACCATACCTCTCGCTTGTATCAGGCCCTGGTGGAGACTCGCTGGGCCGTAGGTGTGGGGGGCAGCTTGAGCGCCACGGTGGACCCCTTCCTGTACTGGATTACCATCACCGTACATCCCCAAAAGGACCCCGACGGCCTGCTGCGTCGCCTGGATGAGGAAATCCTTCGCCTGCAGGAGGAAGGCCCCCTTCCCGAGGAACTGGAGCGGGCCCGCAAACAGGCCCAGGCCTTGTTCGCCTACGGCAGCGAGAGCATCACCAACCAGGCCTACTGGCTGGGCTACAGTGCCATGTTCGCGGACTACGACTGGTTCCGCTCCTTCCTGAGTCGGCTCCAGGCCGTAACCGCGGACCAGGTCCGGCAGGTCGCTCGCACCTACCTGCAACCCCATCGGCGAGTGGTGGGCGTCTACCTTCCCACAGGAGGAAACCATCATGGGTAAGCCGCCCGTGACCGCCCTGCCCGGCCCCGAAGACATCCACCGGGTGGAACTGTCCAACGGCATCGTGGTGCTGGCCCGCCATCATCCCCATAGCGCTTCGGTCGTGCTGCGGGGTGTGGTGTTCGCCGGCGCGTATTGGGACCCTCTGCCCAAGATGGGCCTGGCGGCCTTCGTGGCCTCCATGCTCAAACGGGGTACAACCAGGTACACCCATCGGGAAATCTACGACCTGTTGGAATCCCGGGGCGCGAGCCTCAACTTTGCCGCCCATTTCCACACCGTGGGTTTCGGTGGCCAGGCCCTGGCCGAGGACCTGCCTCTGCTCCTGGAACTTCTGGCCCAGACCCTTCGCCACCCCACCTTCCCGCCAGAGGAGGTGGAAAAGCGCCGGGACCAAATCCTGACCTCACTGGACCTCCAGGCCCAGGACCCCGAGGCTATGGCCGAACGTACCTTCGACGCCATCCTGTACCGAAACCATCCCTACGCACGGCCTGAAGAAGGCTTCCCGGAAACCATCCAGACCATCACACGTGAGGACCTGGTGACCTTTCATGCCCGCCATTACGGTCCCCGACATATGATTCTTGTCGTGGTGGGCGCGGTTCCCCCAGACGATGTGGTGGACCTGGCCCGCCGTCACCTGGAAGACTGGCAGGCTCCCGAACAACCCGAACCCCCGGCCCTTCCCCCTGTGGAACCGCTCCCGGGCACGGTCCGCCGTTTCGTTCCCATCCCGGACAAGAGCCAGGCCGATATCGTGCTGGGCGTGGTGGGCCCATCTCGACGGGACCCCGACTATCTCCCTGCGGCCCTGGGGAACAGCATCCTGGGACGTTTCGGACTCATGGGCCGCCTGGGGGACGTGGTCCGGGAGCAGGCGGGGTTGGCGTACTACGTTTACTCCAACCTGGGCGCGGGATTAGGGCCCGGTCCCTGGGAAATCCACGCCGGGGTGGCACCGGACAACGTACCCCGGGCCATTGAACTCATCGTGCAGGAAATTCGGCGTTTCGTCCAGGAACCCGTCACCGAAGAAGAACTCCATGACGTGAAGTCCGGAGCCCTGGGGCGGCTTCCCCTGAGCCTGGAAACCAACGCCGGCGTGGCGTCCGCCCTGTTGAACATGGAACTTTACGACCTGGGCCTGGATTACCTCCAGCGTTACCCCGACCTGGTGCGTGGGGTCACCCGAGAGGCCATCCTGGAAACCGCACGCCGCTATTGGGACCCCGAGCGTCTGGCCATTGCCGTCGCCGGGCCCGAATTCCCTGGCGGGGAGTCGTGGCCACAAGGCGCGCCCACGCCCGCCTGGTTTGCGCAAAAGGCGACGTAACGCCAACAGAGCAGGGTGGGACGACGAGGCCGTCCCACCCTATTTTCCTTTTAGCCCAAAGCCCGCTCGAAGAAGTCGGCCAAGGCCTTGTACAGGACTCGTTGGTTCTTGGGCTTGACGATGCCATGGCCCTCGTCCTCGAAAACCAACAGTTCGTAGGGAATCCCGTGGGCTTCCAGGCGCTCCCGCACCACCCGCACGTTTTCCGGGGTAACGTTGGGGTCTTGCATGCCCTGCACGATGAGCAACTTCCCCCGGATATTCTGCACGAAGTTGATGGGAGAGCGCTCGTAGTACTTCTCGGGCACCTCCTGGGGACTGCCCCCCATCATTTCCTCGCTGTAGGGACGTAGGTCCGGTCGGGTGGTTTCGTAATCCACCACCAGGTCGGTCATCCCGCAAATCGGCGCGGCCGCGGCGATGACCTCTGGCGGGTAATGGGTGATGAGGAACCAGGAACTGTACCCGCCGTAGGAAGTGCCGGTCACGCCCACCCGTCCCGGCTCGGCCAGGCCGGCCCGAATGAGGGCTTCCGCGCCGGTAGCGATGTCCGCCTGTTCCCGGCCTCCCCAGCCGTCTTCTTTGATGGCTTCCTGGAAGGCCAGCCCAAACCCTGTGCTCCCCCGGTAGTTCACGGCCAGAACGTTGAACCCCCGGGCCACGAAGTACTGAATGGGCGTGATAAGTTCGTCTTCGATGTGGGATGTGGGCCCTCCATGAATGTAGATGATGGCCCGCTTGCGGTTGGGCCGTGCCCGGTACAGCCACCCTTGAATTTCCAGCCCATCCACAGAGCGCCAGCGAAAGTCTTCCGCGGGCGTCAGGTCTTCGGGGGAAAGCGGGGTCACGTCCCAGACCCGGGTGAGGGAAGCCACAACGTGAAGGAGTCCCTCCTCCCCTTTTCGGGCCAGCACCACATCCCGGGGATGCGTTGAGCGATAGTACAGGCCCACCCACAAATCCGGGTCATGGGCCGGGTGGCCCAGAGGAAGGAAGGTTCCCCGGTCCACGACCAGCGGTTCCAGCCGCGGCGCATCCGGTCGCCACAACCAGGCCTGAGCCCGGGCCTCCCGCACTTGCATCAGGACCACCTCTCCCTGGGGCGTAGGCCAGGCCGACTCCACGTCCCAATCCGGGTCGTCCACAATCCAGGTGATACGCCCTGTGGACACATGGTACAGGCCCGCCCGCCGGTACGGCGGTTCATGTTCCAGGTTCTCGGCGGTGAAAAGCACATGCTCGCCATCGGGCATCCATCGGGCCCATACCTTGGCCCGGTCGCCGAAGTTCAGGACTTCCCGGTCCTCCGAGCCATCCGGGCGCACCAGATGAACCTGCCGACCCGAGGGGTGCCGGTCCTTACGGGTATAGAGCACCCAGGTGCCCTGGGGATTCAACAAAGGCGCGGTCCAGGCAGGTCGCAACGGTCGGGCAATGGCCAGCCGTTCGCCTGTACGTAGGTCCAGCCGGTAAATCCATGTAGGCTCGATGACCCTGCCCTGCTCGAAGTCATAATTGGCCCCGTAGAACAGATACCGACCTTCGGGCGACAGTTGACCGCCCCGGGGGAAATAGGGAGGATGGTGTTCCGTCAGGGGCATCATTTCGCCAGGATGGGACAACCGGACGAGGAACAATTGCGTGCGCTCGTCGCTGTAACGGTCCTCCTCCACCACAACACCCTGGGCATCGAAGGTCCAGGAAACCAGAGTGGTTTCGCCCTCGGCTTCGGTCAGGGCCACGGGAGCCCTTTCTCCCGTCGTGGCCGTGGCAAACACCTGCGCGGTGGGCAGACGTCGGTACCATGTCCAGGCCACGTGTCGGGCATCGGGCGCGAGCCGGGCATCCCATACCTGGGGTAGGCTCAAGAGATGGTCCAACAAACGGTCGGGATGCATGGTCAACCTCCCAAAGGGCGGGTACCGCGAACGATTCCAAACACATAGTGTACCGGAGTTTGGACCAAAGCATGGACATAATACCAGTTCTCCTGCAAGATGAAACAGAGGAGAGATAAAACAAGCCGCGGCTTGTTTTATCTCTCTTTTCCTCACGGTCCTGGAGCCACGGAGGCCTATGCGAAGGCATCTTTTATCCGCCAGGACAGACAAGGGGCGTCCGAAGCGGCGATGATGAGAATTTGAAAAACGCCTGAAGGCGACGCGAGGCTGTCCAAGCCTCAACATGATGTACACTATAGACCTCGATACATGACGCGCAGGAGGGGAACGTGCAGTCCCAGGACGAACTGGTTTTCCTCAAATGGGGTGGGTCCCTCATCACGGTGAAGGACCGGCCCTTTACCGTGCGGGAGGACGTGCTTCGGAACCTGGCCCACGCCGTGGCCCAGGCACGAAAGCAGGCCCCCGACCTGCGATTGGTCTTGGGGCACGGGTCAGGTTCCTTTGGGCACACCGTGGCCCGCCGGTACAGGACGCGCGAAGGGGTGTCCACGCCCATCCAGTGGCGGGGTTTCGCGGAGGTGGCCCGGGCCGCGGCCCGACTGCACCAGCGGGTGTTGGACGCGCTACTGGAGGCCGACGTACCGGTCCTTTCCTTTCCTCCCTCGGCCACCGTTTTGGCCCAGGACGGTCAGGTCCTTTCCTGGTTTCTGGACCCCCTCACCATGGCCCTGGAACAGGGTTTGGTCCCCGTCATTTACGGGGATGCCGTACTGGACCGGGAGCGGGGCGGCACCATCCTCTCCACAGAGGACCTCTTCGTCGCCCTGGCGGCCCGTTTGAAGCCCCGGCGCATCTTACTGGCCGGTCGTGAACCCGGGGTCTGGGCCGATTATCCCCACAACACCCGGCTCCTGGAGGTCATCACGCCAGAGACCTGGAGCCGCTGGCAGCAGGCCGTCGGTCCCTCCGATGCGCCCGACGTGACCGGGGGGATGCGGGAGAAGGTGCGACTTATGTTGAACCTCGCGTTACAATGGGACGTAGAAGGATGGATTTTCAGCGGTGAACATCCGGACCGCGTGATGAATGCCCTGTTGGGACAGCCGGTGCCCGGAACCCGCATCACGCGGGCACAGTACGGGGAGGTACAACCATGACGACCTGGGGAATCCCGGTGCTCTATCATGACGAGTTCATACTGATTGTGGACAAGCCTTCCGGGTTGCTCTCCATCCCCGATGGCTATCGTCCCGAACTCCCCCACCTGCGTTCCGTCCTGGAACCGCAATGGGGACCGGTATGGCCCATCTACCCTCTGGACAAGGAAACCAGCGGCGTTTTGCCTTTGGCGCGGGACAAGGACACCCGTAAGGCCTTGCGTCGTCAGTTCGAGCGTGGTGAGATGGAACGGGTGTTCCACGTGATTGTGCGGGGGAATCCGGAATGGGAAACCTACGTCGCCCGCCATCCCTTGCGCACGAATGTAGGCCGACGCAAGCGCACGGTGGTGGACCCTCAGCGAGGCCAGCCAGCCGAAACCCACTTTCGGGTGCTGGAACGCCTGGGTCGCTATGCCCTGGTGGAAGCCAGGCCCCTCACGGACCGACGACATCAAATTCGGGTCCATCTGTATGTTTTGGGCCATCCCATCGTCGGCGAACCCCTGTACGGACCGGGGCGCCTGGAGGAAGACCCGTTGGAACGCCTCGCGGTGCACGCCCGCCGGGTGGTCTTCCAGCATCCCCAGACAGGAGAAACCATCCGGGTGACCGCGGAACACCCCGAGGATTTCACCCGGGCTCTGGAGTCCCTCCGCATGGAAATGGCATGGGTGGATACCGAAGTGGAGGAGTAAGGATGAAGCGTGGCTGCATCGTTGTCGCCCTTCTGGTCGCGGGTTTCCTGCTGGCGGCATGCCACACCCCACGGCCCGCGCCAACGCCCACAGAGACCGCTCTCCCGTCCCCAACCCAACCGACCGAGACACCCGTCCCTCCGTCCTCTTCTCCCACCTCCTCTCCATCGCCCACCCCAGCGGCCTCCCCAACGCCGACCCTTCCGGCGGGTCCGGAGTTCGCCTGCATCCCGCCAGACGCGCCTCGACAGGTGGCCAAAGTGCTCCAGGTGGTGGATGGAGATACCATTCGGGTGTTCATGAACCGCCAGGTTTTCACCGTACGTTACCTGGGCATTGACACGCCCGAGACCAAAAAGGGCACCAAGCCCGCGCATCCCTGGGGACCTGCGGCCACACGGCGGAACCGGGAACTGGTGGGCGGGAAAACCGTGCTCTTGGTGGCCGACCCCTATGCCGACGATATCGACCGATACGGGCGCCTGTTGCGGTACGTGCTTGCGGGGAATGTGTTTGTGGAAAAAGTCCTGGTGAAGGAAGGGCTGGCCTGGGTCTATCCCGCCTACAACTCCTGCCAGGACGACTTGCTGGCCCTGGAGCGGGAGGCCAAACTGGCACGACGAGGCGTCTGGAGCCGGGCCACACCCACGCCCATCAAGTGAGGCAGGGCGGATGCAACGCAAAGTTCTGGGCGCTATATACGTGCTTGCCCTGGGGCTTGCGGGATGCTTCCCCTTACCTGTTCACCTGCCCGCGCCTTGGC
>WFVP01000348.1 GCA_015491595.1 Anaerolineales bacterium | reverse complement strand
TGCTGGAACTGGGTGCATGGGCCGGCATCCTGGGTGGGGTGTTGGGGCTGTTGGGTCGCAGCCTGGGGATTCCCGCCCTGGCCTATCCGGCCGCGGATTTCTTCGCCGTGGCCGTGTTCGTCACCACCTACCATTTGCTTTCCGGCTACGTTTCCCTCCTGGTGCGCACCCGGGCTTCCCAGGCCATCCTGCGGCTTCTCGCCCTGCAACCCGAAACCGCTCGGGTGGTGCGGGACGGGCGGGAAGTGGAGGTACCGCTGGAGGACGTACGGCCCGGCGACCGGGTGCGGGTGCGTCCCGGAGAAGCCATCCCGGTAGACGGACGGGTTCTGGAAGGCGCCTCCGAAGTGAACGAAAGTCTGGTCACCGGGGAGCCCATGCCCGTACCCAAGGCACCGGGCAGCGAGGTCATCGGCGGTTCGGTGAACCTGACGGGCAGCCTGTTGGTCGAGGTCACTCGCGTCGGCGAGGAGAGTTTCCTCCACCAGGTGGTACGGGCTGTGGAAGAGGCCCGGGCCATGAAGCCCAACATCCTCCTGGTGGTGGACCGCATCCTGGCCTATTACGTGCCCGGTGTGCTGCTGTTCGCGGGGTTCGCGGTGCTTTTCTGGACCCTGGGCGCATGGCTGCTGTGGGGAGGGCCGGACGTCCCGCGGGCCATTTACGCGGCCCTGGCCGTGCTGGTCATGGGGTACCCGTGTGCGCTGGGCATGGCCATGCCCCTGGCCATGATTCGCGGGGGCGGCGAAGCCGCGCGGCGGGGCATCCTCATGCGTTCCGGGGAGGCCTTTCAGGTGTTTCGGGAGGTCACCCTGGCCGCCCTGGACAAAACCGGTACCGTCACCCAGGGCCAGCCCCGGGTAACAGACGTGGTGCCGGGACCGGGCTTTACCCAAAAGGACGTGCTGCGCTGGGCCGCGACCGCCGAAACCTTCTCCGAACACCCCCTGGGCCAGGCCATCATGGAGGTGGTGGCACGGGAACGGGTGGAATATCCCGCGCCGGAGGAATTCCAGGCCCATCCCGGTCGGGGCGTCGTGGCTCAAGCCGCGGGAAAGCGGGTTTGGGTGGGCAGCCCCACCTGGGTGGAAGCCCAGGGCGCGGACCTCGCCGCCCTGCGCGCCCCGCTGGAACGCCTGCAGCGGGAAGCCAAGACCGTGGTCGTGGTCGCGGTCGAAACCCAGGCCCGGCCGCAAGCCGTGGGCCTGATTGCCCTGGCCGATACGCCCCGGCCCGACGCGGCCCAGGCCATCGCGCGCATGCGGGCGCGGGGCTGGCAGGTGGTCCTGCTCACCGGCGACCAGGAAACCACGGCCCGGGCCGTGGCCGCGCAGGTGGGCATCGACCGGGTCGTGGCCCGGGTGCGCCCCCAGGAGAAGGCCGCCCACATCCGGGCCTGGCAGGCCCAGGGGCATCGGGTGGTCATGGTGGGGGACGGCATCAACGACGCGCCCGCGCTCACCCAGGCCGATGTGGGCGTGGCCATGGCCTCGGGCACGGATATCGCCATGGAATCCGCGGACATCATCCTGGTGCGGCCCCGGCTCATGGGCCTGCTGGAGGCCCACGACATCGCCACGTCCACCTATCGCAAGACCCTGCAGAACCTGGTCCTGGCCTTTGCCTTCAACGGCATCGGCGTTCCCCTGGCCACCACAGGGCTTGTACATCCCGTATGGGCCATGGTGGCCATGGTCTTGAGCGTGAGCGCGGTGCTGGCGAATTCGTTCATGGTAGGTCGCAGGCGCATCACCACGACCGTGGGCTAAAAAGCGCCCTGGAATATGGAGGTATGTGTCCATGCGCATTGCCCTGGTTTGTGCGGGCAGTCGCGGAGATGTCCAACCCTATGTAGCCCTGGCTGAGGGAATGAAGCAGGCGGGGTACCATGTCCGCCTGGTGACCCACGAACCCTTTGCCTCCTGGGCCGAGGTCCGCGGGCTGGAGTTCGCGCCGCTTCGAGGCAACCCGCGCGACCTGATGACCCGTATCTGGCATCGCCGGGCGCTGGCCGCCGGACGTAACCCGCTGGTCTTCATGCGCACCATGATGAAGGCCTTCCGAGAATTCATGCCTGCCTTTCTGGAAGACACCCTGAAGGGATGCCAGGGCGTTCAGGGCATCGTGTTCTCCACCCTGGGCTTTCCGGCCTACCATATCGCCGAGGCCATGGGCGTGCCCGCGGTGGCCGCGTTCCTGCAGCCCCAGACCCGCACTTCGGCCTTTCCCGCACCCATCGGTGCGGTCCCGCGCTGGCTGCATCGGTTCGGATGGTTCAACCGCTGGACGTATGTCGCCATGGAACTGTCCGTCTGGAACCTCATTCGCAAGGACATCAACCGCTGGCGGCGGGAGACCCTGGGTTTGCCGCCCCTTTCGGCCCTGGGCCCCTATCCGCGGCTTTATCGTGGGGAAATCCCTGTGCTGTACGGCTTCAGTCGGTATGTCGTCCCTCGGCCGGCCGATTGGGGGGACCATATCCACATCACGGGATACTGGTTTCTGAACACCGAAGCCCTGGAACCCCCTTCCCCCGAACTGGAAGCCTTTCTGCGAGAAAAAGAGCCGGTCGTGGCCATTGGTTTCGGAAGCATGCCGCTGCCCCATCCCGAACGTATGGCCCGGGCCATCACCGAAGCCCTGGAACGTACGGGCCTGCGGGCGGTGGTGCTTTCCGGTTGGGGTCGGCTTCCCCTGCGCCCATCCCGGCGGATTTTCGTCACCGAGCAGGTGGCCCACGAATGGCTCTTCCCGCGCGTGGATGCCGTGGTGCATCATGCGGGCGGAGGAACCACGGCCACAGGGCTCAAACACGGACGGCCCACGGTCCCCGTACCCTTCTTCGTGGACCAGTTCTTCTGGGCCTACCGGGTCCATGCCTTAGGGGTGGGGTCCACGCCGGTTCCCGCTCACGGCCTTACGGCACGTCGCCTGGCACAAGCGTTGGAACAGGTGACACACGACCCGACCTTACGGGAACGCGCAGCCCACCTGGGAGAAAGACTGCGTCGGGAGGACGGCGTGGCCCGGGCTGTTTCACTGCTTGAGCGCTATCTGAAATGACGCTGAGCAGGGAGGCCCTATACGATAGGCCGCGAAAGCGCGCATGACCTTAGAGGTAAGAGGAGGGTAAAATGTCTGAAGAAAAGCCGCGTTCCTTGGTTGTGGTGCGAAGCGACGTATCACGGGTTGAGGTTTATCTCTCTCCCCAACAAACGAAAGACCTGGATGTACGACTGGCCCGCATCGAAGGTCACATCCGAGCCGTACGCCGCATGTTGGCCGAACACGAAGATTGCAACACCCTGCTCATTCAACTGGCCGCGGTCCGTTCGGCTCTGAATCAAGTCATCGTGAAACTCCTGGAGGGGCACATCGATTCCTGTGTGATGGAATGTGTAACCACTTCGGAAGGCAAGGCCAGCCTGGCAAGCCTCAAGGAGGCCCTCAAGGTGGTCCTTCGCCACTCCTGACCACGCGCTGACCTCTTCCGTGGCGATACACGACGGAGGTTTCCCATGTCCTCTTGGTGGTCCCGTCTGCAGTGCACCCTTTTCCTCATGGCCGGAGGGCAGCAAATTCTCAGCATGCAACAGGTCAAAACCCGCGAGGCCTTAGAGCACATCTGGGCCATTCATCTGGCGACGGAATTCGCCGGGCTGTCTCTGCTGGCCCTGCCGGACGGATTGCGCCTATTGCCTTATGCCGTTCCCATCATTCTGTCCTGGAAACGGGAACTGTCTCTCATTGACAAACTCGCTCGAGAAGGCGGGGGCATGCGCTGCTGCTAAAGGGGCAAGGGGCTATTCTCTCGCCCCCTGCCCCTTCTCCTAAGCAGTCTCCAGATACCGCTTGATTTCCCAATCCGTCACCGCGGTACGGAAGGCCTCGATTTCCGCCCGTTTGGCCCGCATGAAGACCTCATAAAGCACCGGTCCCAGGGCGTCCTTGAGTACCTGGTCCCGGGCCAGTTCGTCCAGGGCCTCCTCCAGGAAGCCCGGCAGCATCTTGATGCCCATGCGACGGCGCTGGCCCGGCGTGAGCTCGTACAGGTTGATGTTGTTGGCCGGCGGAGGCGGCGTCAGCCCCTTCTCAATACCGTCCAGACCCGCGGCCAGCATGACCAGAAAAGCCAGGTAGGGGTTCGCGGAAGGGTCAGGGCTGCGGAGCTCCGCACGGGTGGACTTTTCCCGTCCTGGCGTGTATCGGGGGATGCGGATAAGGGCCGAACGGTTGATTTGCGCCCAACTGATGTAGACCGGGGCCTCGTAGCCAGGGACCAGACGCTTGTACGAGTTCACCGTGGGCGAGACCACCGCGCTCATGGCTCGCGCGTGGGCCAGCTGCCCGGCAATGAAGCCGTAGGCAATGCGAGAGAGTTTGAATTCGTCGTCAGGGTCGAAGAACAGGTTGGTGTCCCCCTGGAACAGGGACTGATGACAGTGCATGCCCGAACCGTTGATGCCAAAGACCGGCTTGGGCATGAAGGAGGCGATGAGGCCGTGCTGGTACGCGATGGCCTTCACGGTGTACTTGAGGGTCACCACGTTGTCGGCGGTGCGCAACGCATCGGCATAACGGAAGTCAATTTCGTGCTGCCCGCGCGCCACCTCGTGGTGGCCCATTTCCACTTCCAGGCCCATGGATGTAAGAGCTTCCATGAGTTTGGCGCGCACCTGCGCGGCTTCGTCATTGGCCGAAAAATCAAAATAACTCCCCACATCATGGGGTACGGGATGAACCGGACCGTTGCCGGGCTTGAACAGGAAGAACTCCGGTTCAGGGCCCACATAGTATGTCCAGCCTTTCTCCTGGTTGAGTTTCTGCAGGAAGCGTTTCAGCCGTCCTCGTGGGTCTCCTTCAAAGGGCGTACCATCGGGCAGGTAAACGTCGCAGAAAATTCGGGCACGGCGGCGTTCCGGTGGTGTCCAGGGCAGCACGGCGTAGGTGTCCGGGTCCAGTACCAAACGCATGTCGCTTTCTTGAATGCGGGCGAAACCCTCGATGG
>WFVP01000347.1 GCA_015491595.1 Anaerolineales bacterium | reverse complement strand
GAGCGAGCCCCGCTACCGGGAACTCAAGTCCCGCTGGGGGAACGTGTTCCGCGCGGACATGGGCGCGGAGGCCTTCCAGGAAATTCTGCGCCGGTTGGATTTGGACGCCCTGGCCGAGGACCTGTGGAAGGAAATTCAGACCACCAAGAGCAAGCAGAAGCGCAAGAAGGCCATCCGACGCCTCAAGGTGGTGGAATGGCTGCGCCGTTCGGGCAACCGTCCCGAGTGGATGATTCTGGAAGTGCTCCCCGTGCTGCCGCCGGAACTGCGCCCTATGGTGCAGCTGGACGGCGGTCGCTTCGCCACCAGTGACCTGAACGACCTCTACCTGCGGGTCATCAACCGGAACAACCGCCTCAAGCGGCTTCTGGAACTGGGCGCGCCGGACGTCATCATCCGCAACGAGAAGCGCATGCTCCAGGAAGCGGTGGATTCCTTGATTGACAACTCCTACCGGGGCAAGGCCCTCTCCCGCCGGGGCCGGCGGGAGCTCAAGTCCCTGAGCGACATGCTCAAGGGCAAGAAGGGCCGCTTCCGCCGCAACCTGCTGGGCAAGCGGGTGGACTACTCGGGCCGCTCCGTCATCGTGGTAGGGCCGCAGCTCAAGCTGCACCAGTGCGGTCTGCCCAAGACCATGGCCCTGGAACTCTACCGGCCCTTCGTCATGGCCGCGCTCATCCGCAAGGGTTATGCCACCAACATCAAGAACGCCAAGAAACTGGTGGACCGCCAGCGACCCGAGGTGTGGGAGGTGCTGGACGAGGTGGTGAAGGAGCGCCCGGTGCTCCTGAACCGCGCGCCCACCCTGCACCGCCTGAGCATCCAGGCCTTCGAGCCGGTGCTCATCGAGGGCCTGGCCATCCAGCTGCACCCGCTGGTCTGTACGGCCTTCAACGCGGACTTCGACGGCGACCAGATGGCCGTGCACCTGCCCCTCACGGATAAGGCGGTGGAGGAAGCCCGAAAGCTCATGCTCTCCACCAAGAACCTGCTCAAGCCCGCGGACGGCGAGCCCATCATCTCGCCTTCCAAGGACATGGTCCTGGGCATCTACTACCTGACGGTGGAGGACCCCAAGCCCCACAAGGGCGATGGTATGGTCTTCAGCGATTACGACGAGGTGGAAGCGGCCTATCGTCTGGGGCATGTGGACATCCATACCAAGATTTACTTCCGCACCCAGACCTGGTACGACGACGAGGGCAACCGGCTGGAGCAGCCCGAGACCCGGGTCCTCAAGACCACGGTGGGGCGGGTGCTCTTCAATCAGGTCCTGCCGGAGTTCGCCCGCTTCGTCAACTGGGCCGTGGACAAGGGCGGCATCAAGGACATCATGGGCCTGATTTACGAAATCGGCGGCCCTGAGGTCACGGTCCAGGTGGCCGACCCCATCAAGGACCTGGGCTTCAAGTACGCCACCCGTTCCGGGGTGACCCTGGCCATCAATGACATTACCTCGCCTCCCACGAAGGCGGACATTCTGGCCAAGGCTCAGGCCGAGGTCGAGAAGGTGGAACGGGCCTTCCGCCGGGGCCTGCTCACGGAGCAGGAACGCACCGAGCACGTCATCGAAATCTGGCAGAAGGCCACCGAGGAAATGCGGGAGGCCGTGAAGGACACCCTGGACCCCACCGGTGACCTGGCCCTGATGGCCGTGTCGGGTGCCACCAAGGGTGGTTATGGTACGGTGAACCAGCTGGCGGGCATGCGGGGCATGATGGCCGACCCTTCGGGCCGCATCGTGCCCGTGCCCATTCGCTCCAGTTTCCGGGAGGGCCTGAGCATCCTGGAATACTTCATCTCCACCCACGGCTCCCGGAAGGGCTTGGCCGACACCGCGCTGCGCACCGCGGACGCGGGTTACCTCACCCGCCGGTTGGTGGACGTGGTGCAGGACGTCATCGTGGCCGCGGAGGATTGCGGCACGGAGAACGCCTGGACCATCTACCGCCACGAGGACTGGCGGGATGATTCGTGGGAATTCCGCCTCTGGGGCCGGGTGGCCGCGGAGGATGTGGTGGACCCCGAAACGGGCGAAATCATCGTGCGCAAGGGCGAGCTCATCGGAAAGCGCCATGTGGCCAAGATTCAGGCCTCCAAGCTGGACCGGGTGAAGGTGTACTCGCCCCTGACCTGTGAGCTGCCCTTTGGCGTCTGCGCCAAGTGCTATGGCCTGGACCTAGGCACGGGCGAGATGGTGAAGGTCGGCACCGCGGTGGGCATCATCGCCGCCCAGTCCATCGGTGAGCCGGGTACGCAGTTGACGTTGCGGACCTTCCACACGGGTGGTGTGGCCTCGGAGAAGGACATCACCACGGGTTTGCCCCGGGTGGAAGAGCTCCTGGAGGCCCGGCGCGAGCCCCAGGGTCAGGCCGTGGTCACGGAAATCGACGGCGTGGTCCAGATTCTGCCCTCCGAGAAGTACAGCGACATGCGGGTCATCCGGGTGGTGCAGAGCCGGCTGGCCCAGGAAGAGCACATCGTGCCCGAGGGATGGAAGATTTTGGTGGAAGACGGCGGGGAAGTGGAGGCCGGCCAGCCCCTGGCCCACAAGGACACGGAGAGCATCGAAGCGCAACACAACGGCCGGGTGCGCATTGAAGGGAACAAGATCATCGTGGCCTACGAGCAGAAGGACATCCGTGAGTACGAAGTCCCGGTCAGCACCACCCTGTTGGTGAAGACGGGTGACAAGGTGAAGGCCGGTCAACCCCTCACGGAGGGTTCCCTCAATCCGCACCAGTTGCTCCAGATTCAGGGCCGGGAGGCCTGCCAGCGGTACATCCTGGCCGAGGTGCAGAAGGTGTACCAGTCCCAGGGTCAGAAGATTCACGACAAGCACTTCGAAATCGTCATTCGCAAGATGCTGGGACGGGTGCTCATCGTGCATCCCGGCGACACCGATTACCTCCCTGGCGACCTGGTGAACCGTATCCACATCTTGCGCATCAACGAGTACTTGCGTTCCATCGGCAAGCAACCGGCCCGTTTCCGGGAGCAGCTGCTGGGTGTGTCCAAGGCGGCTCTGGCTACCGAGTCCTGGCTCTCCGCAGCCTCCTTCCAGCACACCATCCGGGTGCTGGCCGAGGCCACGCTGGCGGGCAAGCGGGACCCGCTCCTGGGCCTCAAGGAGAACGTCATCATCGGCAAACTCATCCCGGCGGGTACGGGCTTCGACCCCGAACGGGTCAAAGAAGCCCTGGAGATTCCGCTCCCCAAAGTGGCCGAAGAGGTCAAGGAAGCCGAAGCCGAGGCCATGGCGGAAGAAGTCGCCGAGCCCGAAGCCACCGATTGACCGGGACGCGCCCTGTGGTATATCCACTGCAAAGTGATGCAGCGGCGAAGCCGCCGCTGCATCACTTTGTCTTTTCCCGACCCTTTCCTGACGTTCGTCGGATATCGTTTTGGTGAAGGGTGCCGAACAGGAACCCATGCGGTTATCCGTCCGGGATGCGATGAGGTTCGGAGAAGGAGGCGTGCCCCATGGAGACCTTCCCCTCTATGTGTCCGTTGTGCGGTCATGCCCATGATGCCGATGCCGAATTCTGTCCGGTCTGTGGGCATGAACTGGCGGCGTCTTCCGCGGATTCGCTGGCGCGCATCTTGCTCCGCCAGATACAGGAGATTCTCGAAAGCCTGTTGAACCCTGTGTTCGCCTTTTTCAAAACGTTGTGGTTGGTCGTTTTCCGCCCCGTAAGCCTTTATCGGGCCCTCATGGATGGGCGACGCCCCATTGAACGCATAGGCTTTCCCTTTCAATTCCTGTGGAAATGGCTTTTCCCCGACGTGCGTCCGTATATCCTGGCCCCCCTGGAATTCTTGCTCACCTCCATCGTGTTGGCCTTGCTCTTGGGGAGCGCCTCGGAGGTGGAAGGGGTGTTCTCCGAATCGGCTCAGGCGTTCAACCAGACCCAGGAGTTGGTGTTACTCAATCCGGTGACGTCGGAGGAAATTAACCTGATTACCGACCTTTCGGTAAATTTCATGGCCTTCCTCCTGGCCCTGGTGTTGCTCATCGTGCTTCTGGTGGCCGCGGCCATCTTCCGGCTCTGGTTGGGATGGGGG
>WFVP01000346.1 GCA_015491595.1 Anaerolineales bacterium | reverse complement strand
CATCCAGAAATCGCCCGCGCCTCGGGCGAACACTGCGGCCGGCGTCACCACGAACTTCAACGGGTATGCCGTCTGCACCGAGGCCAGCCAGCCCTCCAGGGCCTGCCACTGTTCCGGATGCAACCAGCGGCGGCCCAGGCGTCCGACGACCCGGTGCGTATGCACGTCCAACACCAGAAAAGCGGCTGCGCCATAGGTAAAGGCATACCCAAAGTGCCCCCGGTCCGCGGGCAACACCAGGGGACGTCCCAGGTCTTCCACGCCTTCGGGAGGCATGAGCAGGGGTGGGCTGATTTGGCCCAGATGTTCCCAGTACGCCTGCATGGCGGCCACCACCCGGCGCCGTGACAGGCTCTGGACCTCCCCAGGCATGCGTCGCAAACGTCGCAGCAGGCGCAGTCCCCAGGGCAACCGGGCCTCTGTGCGGTCCACATCGGCCCAGGACCATCCCCAGTCCACCACCCGATGGCCCCAAATGGCGAACACCGGCATCCGGGCGAACACACGGCGCCAGGCTTGGGACGCCCAGGCTTGCCGGTACAGAGTGCGGTAGTCCTCCAGAGTCTCGGGAATACGACCCAACCCGTTGGCCCGCCAGGCATCGGCGCACACGGGGTTTCCCAAAAGGAAGACAAACCCACGAGGCTCCGCTACCTCCAGGGCTTTGGGAGAAACCCCCGGGGCCTCCGGAAGAAAGGTGGCGCCCACGGAAAAGACAAAGGGCTGGGGCTGCCCCAAAGGCGGTGCCGAGGCAAACCGACCCTGGGCGACCCGTTGTCCGGTCTCCGCGTTCTCCACCTCGTAACGGTACACCGTATCCGGTTTCAAGCCCAGGACCTGGAACACCACAGTGAACCCGCGTTCCATCCGGGCCGGTTGGGCTTCAGAGACCCAAAACGGTTCCTGGCTACCCTCCTCGTACACCCGAACCCGCCAATGGGAAGGCCCCCGGGCCCGAAGACCAATCCGGACCCGGTCGGCCTCCACACCCCCCACGACAGGACTCATCCAGAGGGTTCCGGTACCTTCGTCCGTGACCGACATGGCTACACGCCCGCCTCGATATCCTCCTGGGCTTTCTGCAAGAAGGCCTCCAAGGACATGGGACCCAGGTTCTCACCCGACCGCAACCGCACGGCCACCGTACCTTCGGCCACCTCCTTGTCGCCGACCACCAGCATGTAGGGCACCTTTTGGGTCTGGGCTTTGCGAATCTTGTAGTTCATGCGTTCCGGACCGTCATCCACTTCCACCCGCAACCCCCGGGCCCGCAGTTTCTCGGCTACCTCGCGCGCGTAGGCCACGTGGCGGTCGGTGATGGGAATGAGCACCGCCTGCACGGGCGCGAGCCACACGGGGAACGCGCCCGCGAAGTGCTCGATAAGGATGCCCAGGAAGCGCTCCGTGGTCCCCGTGACCGCCCGGTGCAGGACCACCGGGGTGTGCTCCTTACCGTCGGGACCAATGTAGGTCAGGCCCAGGCGGGCAGGCATGATGAAGTCCACCTGGATGGTGGACAGCTGCCACTCCCGGCCCAGGACGTCGGTGGCCAGGAAGTCGGCCTTGGGTCCATAGAAGGCCGCCTCGCCCTCGGCCTCGAAGTAATCCAGGCCCGCGGCCTTGAGCGCGGCCCGCAGGGCCCCTTCGGCCTGCTTCCACTTTTCCTCGTCCTGGATGTACTTCTCCCCTTTCCCTCGCAGGGAAAGGCGCACCCGGTAATCGGTGAACCGATAGCGGTTGAGCACTTCCTGGATGATTTTCAGGGCCAAGAGGAACTCCTGCTCGATTTGGTCCGGCGTGCAGAAGATGTGGGCATCGTCCTGGGTCAGGGCCCGGACTCGGGTCAGGCCCTGGAGCTCGCCCTTCTTCTCGTAGCGGTACAGGGTGGCGAACTCGGCAAACCGCAAGGGCAGCTCCTTATAGGAGTGCACGCCCATCTTCTTGTAGAGGGTCATGTGGCTGGGGCAGTTCATGGGTTTGAGGCGGTACACGTCCTCCCCATCCACCATGGGCGGGAACATGAATTCCGCGTAGTTGTCCAGGTGCCCGGACTTCCGATACAGGTCCTGCTTGACCAGATGCGCGGTCCACACGTGCTGGTAGCCGTAGCGGGTCTGCACTTCCCGCACGAAGGATTCCATCAGATGTCGGACGATTTCGCCTTTGGGCGCGAACAGGGGGATGCCGGGGCCGATTTCCTCCGGCGCGAAGTAGAACAGGCCCAACTCCCGACCCAAACGCCGATGGTCCCGCTTCTTGGCCTCTTCCAGCCAATTGAGGTATTGCCGCAGCTCCTTGGGCGTGCGCCACGCGGTGCCATAAATCCGGGTCAGCATGGGGTTCCGCTCATCCCCCCGCCAGTAGGCTCCGGCGATGTTCATCAGCTTGAAGGCCTTGGGGTTGAGCTGGCCCGTGCGTTCCACATGGGGACCCCGGCACAGGTCTTCAAAGGGACCGTGTCGGTAAGTGGTGAGCACGGGTTGCTGTCCCGGGGGCAGGGGGTTTCCATACTCATCGGTGCCCCGCTTCAGGATGTCTTCGATGAGTTCCAGCTTGTAGGGCTGGTCCTTGAACAGCTCCCGGGCCTCTTCGGGCGTGACCACCCGGCGGATGAAGGGATGGTCCTCGGCGATGATTTCCCGCATGCGCTCCTCAATGTCCTTCAGGTCCTCCTCGGTGATGGGCCGGGGGAGCTCGAAGTCGTAGTAGAAGCCGTGCTTCACCGGCGGTCCGATGGCAATCTTGGCGCCGGGGAACTTCTCCAGCACGGCCTGGGCCATGATGTGGGCGAAGCTGTGGCGAATGCGGTAAAGGTCGCTACCTTCATAGGGTTCGGGTTCGGGGGGCGGGGTGATTTTCTGTTGGGCCATGGGAACCTCCTCCGATGGGTGGTCGGTAGTCGATGGTCGTTAGTCGTTGGTTGTGGGTTGTAGGTAGTGTTGGACAAAAAACGCCCGTCCCAAGCCGGGACGGGCGCGAAAGGCGCACGCGGTTCCACCCGGGTTGGCCGGCTCCGCGGAACCGACCCACCTCGTGGGGCCGATATCGGGGCCCAACCGGACCACCCTACTGACCCCTCAGGGCGTTCGGGGGCCTGCTCCCGGGGGGTCCCATCAGGGCTGCCCATCAGGACGCCTTCCAGCCGGAGTATCCACTCCGGGCGCCCCTCTCTGGGATGGGCT
>WFVP01000345.1 GCA_015491595.1 Anaerolineales bacterium | reverse complement strand
GATAGAGACCGTGCCCCCAGGGTTTCGCCCAAACGGCCTCCAGGATGAGGCGCCGGAGATCTTCCTCCGTGGCTCCCTGGCGCAGGGGAGTGAGTAGGTCCACCTCGTACTCCCGGAGCAAACACATGCGCAAGTGCCCGTCCGCGGTGAGCCGGGCCCGGGTACAGCTGGCGCAGAAGGGTTGACTGAGGGTGGCGATGAACCCGACCGTCCCTCGGGCCTCGGGCAGGCGATACACCCGGGCTTCGCCGTCCAGGCGACCGCCGTTGACCGGAATCAAGGGACCCAGGGCAGCCTCGATACGGGCCATCATCTCCGGCACCCGCACCGCCAGGCGAAGTTGAACCTCCGTGACCCCGGCGAAGGGCATCATCTCGATGAAACGCACCTGCCAGGGATGGTCCAGGGTGAGCCGGGCCAGGTCCACCACATCTTCCTCGTTGTAACCCCGTACGATAACGGCGTTGATTTTCACCGGCGTGAGTCCGGCCTCTTCCGCGGCCTGAATGCCTTCCAGCACATCTTCCAAATCGCCCCATCGAGTGAGACGCCGGAACTTGACCGGATTGAGGGTATCCAGGCTGATGTTCACCCGACGGAGCCCGGCTTCCGCCAGAGGCCGGGCCAATCGGGGAAGCAGGATGCCGTTGGTGGTCATGGTGACCTCGCGAATGCCCGGCGTGGAGGCAATGCGGCGCACAATCTCCACCACATTGGCCCGTACCGTGGGCTCCCCTCCCGTCAGACGGATTTTCTCGAAGCCCAGCGAAGCGAACACCCGCACCAGGGTGAAGATTTCCTCATCCTGCATGAGTTCGTCCCGGGGACGAAAGGTCATGTCCTCGGGCATGCAATAGATACACCGCAAGTTGCATCGGTCCGTCAAACTGATACGCAAATACCGAATGGTACGACCAAACCGGTCCAGGGCCATAAACGCGTCCTCCTCGGCTGGGTGTTTCCATTTTAGCAAAAAACCTTTGCGGAAAAGGGATCTCTTCCCTGTCGCATGCCCATATCTTGCACGACTCAAGTCGAAGTTATTTTCCCGCATATCTCGCGTAGTCCTGACCGGGCTCAGGACCAGGAGGGAGAACCAAATTGGTGCAGCGGCGGCTTCGCCGCTGCACCAATTTATCTTTTTTGTCGGACGCCTTCCCCTGCTGGCGAAGGATATGCCCACTTCAGGTCAGAGCCCACTGTAGGGCCTGGCGCAGGGTGCGGGCCTCGCGCACCACCATCCCTTCCGGCCATCGGGGTTTGCGTTTCGCCAGCACCCGGGGCACGATGGCCACCTGAAAGCCGAACTGGGCCGCTTCCTGCACCCGGGCTTCCAGATGGCTCACTTCCCGCAATTCTCCCGACAGGCCCACCTCGCCAATGAGCACCGCGTCGGCCCGCAGAGGCCGGTCCTGCACCGAGGAGGCCAGGGCCGCGGCCAGGGCCAAATCCGCGGCCGGTTCCTGGACCCGCAGTCCGCCCACCACATTGGCAAACACGTCCTGGTCCCCCAGGCGCAGTCCCACCCGGCGGGTGAGCACCGCCAGCACCAACAACAACCGGTACGCATCCACACCGATGGCCGTACGCCGGGGCTGACCGAAGGGGCTGGGACTGGTGAGCCCCTGAATTTCCACCAGCAGGGGCCGGGTCCCCTCCATGGTCACGGTGATGGCCGAACCGGGCGCGTCCACCACCCGCCCTGCCAGGAATACCTCCGAAGGGTTGGGGACCTCCACCATGCCCCGGTCCGTCATCTCGAAAACGCCTACCTCGGCTGTGGGGCCGAAACGGTTCTTCACGGCCCGAAGCAATCGATAGGCCTGGTAACGGTCCCCTTCCAGATAGAGGACGGTATCCACCAGGTGTTCCAGCAACTTGGGCCCGGCCAACACGCCCTCTTTGGTCACGTGTCCGATGAGGAACACGGCTATACCCCGCTCTTTGGCCAACATCTGGAAGCGCAGGGAAGACTCCCGCACCTGGGTCACACCCCCAGGCACCCCTTCCAGTTCCGGTTGGTAGACCGTCTGGATGGAATCCACAATGAGGATGTGGGGCTGCACCTGGTCCACGGCGTACAGAATGGCCTCCAGGTTGGTCTCCGAAAGCAAATAGAATTCGTCCGGAAAGCCATCCTCTCCTTCCATGGCTGGCCAGAGGCGTTGCGCCCGCAAGCGGATTTGCGCCTCGGATTCCTCGCCGGATACATACAGCACCCGCCGCTCCCGGGCCATCAAGAGCCCGGCCTGCAAAAGCAGGGTGGATTTCCCGATACCCGGGTCCCCACCCAGGAGGACGAGGCTGGCGGGCATGACACCCCCGCCCAACACGCGCGCGAACTCCTTCATGGGCAGAGGCCAACGGGCATCCTCGGCCGCGGGAATCTCATGCAGGCGTCGGGGCAAACGATAGACCCCCGGGCCCCGGCGGGTTCGGGGTTCCGGTCCTTCCACCCGGGCCTCATAGGTGTTCCATTCCCCGCACTGGGGACAGCGCCCCACCGGCTTGGCCGCCCGACGGCCGCAAACCTGACAGACGTAAATCGTGCGTTCCTTTGGCATAGGCGCTCAAGTCATGCCCCGTACTTCTTCAAACGTCCCGCATGAGCCAGGGCCAGGGGCATGATATGCACCGCGGGTATGATGCCCAGACCACCATGGGTACAGGCCGTTTCCCCAAAGCGATACTGGTCGTCGGTCCTCGCCGAAGCCGGAGCCCAGAGCAACAGGGGCACGGGATGCCACGAATGGCTGCGCCACTTGGCTGGCGTAGAGTGGTCGCCCGTCACCACCACCACATCGGGTTTCAGGTCCATGAGGATGGGCAGGGCCCGATCGACCTTCTCGATGGCCCGAGCCTTGGCGAAGAAATCGCCGTCTTCGCCGCGACTGTCCGTCTCCTTGAAGTGGATGAAGAAGAAGTTGTACTCCCGCCAGTACCTGGCCGCGGTCCGGAAGAGCCCTTCGGGCGTGGTATCCTCCAGGTCCAGCACGTCCATACCCACCAGCCGCGCCACACCCCGGTACATGGGATATTCGGCGATGGCCGCGGCCCGCAGTCCGTAGCGTTCGTTGAAAGAGGGAAGTTGGGGGTCCGTGGCGAAGCCCCGCAACAAGACCCCGTTGGCCCGGGGGTGGTCAGCCAGGACCCGACGGGCCTCCTGAATCCAGCGATTGAGAAGTTCCGCGGTACGTCGGGCTTCCGGTGAATCTTCCAGGGGCTCCACGGGGAAAGGCGGGATGCCTACCCGCTGGGGGTCGGTATCTTTGAGGTGATAGGAGAGGCCCTCACCCCGCAGCCGAATCACAAACCGATAGTCCTTCACCGGGCGCACGTCCACCTGCACATCGGGGAGTTGAATCTCGGCCAGGCGTTCGACCAGGGGAGCGGCTTCTTCGGTGGAAATGCGACCCGCGCGGCGGTCCACCACCCGGCCCTGGTCGTCCAGGGTGGCGAAATTCCCTCGTGCCACCACATCCCCCGGTTGCAAGTCCAGGCCCACCCCCGCGGCCGCCAATGCACCCCGGCCGATGTTGTATTTGAAGGGGTCATAGCCGAACAGGGCCAGATGGGCCGGTCCCGAGCCCGGAGCCACCCCTGGCGCCAGGGGGATGTGCATCCCCAATGTGCCGTCCGCGGCCAAGGTGTCCAGGTTCACGGTGTGGGCGTACTCCAGTTCCGTCGGCCCCACCGGCCCCATAGGCATTCCACCCAGGCCATCCAACACCAAAAGCACGATTTTGGTGTGATTGGGCTGCAACAACTCTTTCAAAACCTCATCAGGAAGGGGGGTGTAGACCATACGGACTTCCTCCTGTGCCCTTGGGGATTTGAGGGGTCAACTCATGCGTTCCACCGCCAGGGCAACCGCCTCGCCACCGCCCAGACACAGGGCCGCCACACCCCGGCGTTTGTCGTATCGCCGCAAAGCATAAAGCAGGGTGGTGAGAATACGCGCACCCGAGGCTCCGAGAGGATGCCCCAGGGCAATGGCGCCGCCATGCACGTTCACCCTGTCCATGTCCAGACCCAGTTCTTTGGCGTTGGCCAGAATCTGGGACGAGAAGGCTTCGTTGATTTCGAACAGGTCGACATCGTCCAGGCTCCAGCCCACCTGTTCCAGCAGTTTGGGTATGGCCACCGCCGGTGCCCGGAAAATCCACTTCGGCTCAACGGCGGCATGGGTGTACCCCACAATTCGGGCCATGGGTTGCAGACCGTGCTTCTCGGCGTAGGCCAATGAGGTGACCACCAGCGCGGACGCGCCGTCGTTCAAGCCGGGCGCGTTCCCTGCCGTGACTTTGCCGTCGGGCTTGAAAACGGGCTTGAGTTTGGCCAGGGCTTCCAGACTGGTATCCCAACGGATGGACTCGTCCTGGTCCACCAAACGCGTCTGGCCCTTCTTTTGGGGTACTTCCACAGGCACGATTTCCTCCCGAAAGGCTCCTTCCTCGGTGGCCT
>WFVP01000344.1 GCA_015491595.1 Anaerolineales bacterium | reverse complement strand
TTGGGACACCGCGCGCTCCCTTTACAAGCAGGTCTACCAGACGGCCGCTTCCCCCGAGGAGAGGGCGTGGGCCCTGCTGGGATGGGGGCGCACCCACTACCTGGAGCGGGACTACCCCAACGCCTTGCGGCGCCTCCGACAATTGCAGGAGGAGTTTCCCGATTCGGTGCCGGCGCAGCGGGCCCATCTTTTCCTGGCCCTGACCTACCGGCGTCTGCAGCGTTTCGCCGACGAGGCGGCTTCCTGGCAGGCCTTTCTTCCTTATTCCCCGGAGCCTCTGGTGCCTTACGTGTACGAGTGGATGGGGGATGCCCTGTTCAACGCGGCGGATTACGGGCCCGCAGCCGCGGCTTACGAAGCGGCCCTGGAGTTTCAACCCTTCCCCCCGCGCATCTACGGCCTGTACCTGGGGATGGGACGGGCGTACCACATTCTCAACCAGCTGGACGCGGCCCTGGAGGCCTATCAAAACGCCCTGGAACATGCGCCCAACGATTTCGAACGGGCTTTCGTTCTGTACCAGATGGGCCAGGTCTATTTGCTCCAGGGCCGGACCCAACAGGGATACGACCTCTACCTGGAACTGGTGGTGCAGTATCCCAAGTCCCCATATGCCTACCAGGCCCTGGTGGCCTTGATTGACGCCGAACGGGCGGTGCCCGACCTGGAACGGGGAATTGTGGACTACTATGCCCGCCAATACGAACCGGGTCTGCGGGCCCTCAAGCGCTACCTGGCGGCCAATCCTCAGCCCCCCGATGCCACGGCCTACTACTACCGGGGCCTGATTCATCAGGCCATGGGCAGCTACACCGAGGCCATCGACGCCTGGAACATCGTCATCCAGCGCTATCCGGGCGACCGTTGGTGGGATAGGGCCTGGGAAGCCATCGCGGAGACGTATGCCCGGTATTTGCAAGACTATCAGACGGCTTCTCGGATTTACCTCGACTTCGTGAATCAGGTGCCCGAACACCCGCGGGCCGGGGATTTCCTGTTCCGGGCCGCGCGCTATCAGGAAATTCTGTTCAACCTGCAGGATGCGGCGGCCCTGTGGCATCGCATGGCCCAGGCCTATCCCCATCATCCCCTGGCTCCCCGGGCCTTCATCCTGGCCGGGGTGACGTACCTGCGGGCGGGGGATTGGGCCAAAGCCCAGCAGGTGTTCCAGCAGGCGGCCGAAGCCCTGCAGGACCCCTACTGGCGGGCGGCCGCGTACCTGTGGCTGGGGAAACTGGCGGCCCAACAGGGGGATCTGGCCACGGCCCAGCAGGAATGGACCCGCGCCGCGGCCCTGGACCCCACCGGATACTACAGCGAACGGGCCCGGGACTTGCTGGAAGGCCGCGCGCCCTTCGCCCGTCCCCTGGCCTACGACACGGGCATCGATTGGGACCGGGAACGGAAGGAAGCGGCCCAGTGGGTCCGACAGACCTTCAACTTGCCGCCGCAGGAGGACCTCCTTTCCTCCGGACCCCTGGCCGAGGACCCGCGTTATCAACGGGGTCTGTGGTTGTGGGAGTTCGGCTTCTACGATGAGGCTCGGGACGAATGGGAGAGCCTGCGCCAGGACGTGGCCAACGACCCGGCCAACACCTTCCGTTTGATTCACGAAGCCCAGAAGCTGGGGATGTACCGCACGGCCATTCTGGCCTCCCGCCGGTTGCTGGATTTGGCCGGCCTGGACGAGTTCACCGCGCTCACCGCGCCGGTGTACTTCCACCACGTGCGCTTCGGGCCGTACTACGCCGACCTGGTGGTGCCCATCGCGCAGGAATACGATTTCCATCCCCTGTTCCTGTACGCCCTCATCCGCCAGGAGAGCCTCTTCGAAGGCTTCATCGCCTCCAAGGCCGGGGCCCAGGGGCTGATGCAAATCATCCCTCAGACGGGCCAGTATCTGGCGCAACAACAGGGCTGGCCGCCCAATTACACCGACGAGGACCTGCTGCGTCCCCTGGTCAGCCTGCGCCTGGGGGTGGCGTACCTGAACCAGCAACGGAACACCTTCAACGACAATCTCTTCGCCGCCCTGGCCGCTTACAACGCGGGTCCGGGCAACGCGCGCATCTGGTACGAACTCGCGCCCCAGGACCCGGATTTGTTCCTGGAGATGGTGCGCTTTGGGGAGACCCATCTGTACCTGCGTCGCATCTACGAGAACTACCGGATGTACTACCGGCTCTACGCCCGGAATCCCTGAGGAAAAAGGCTGAGGCCGTTGACGCTTCTTGGTTTTGTGTTACAATGCCCCCGTGCTATGACAGGGTGAGCAAGGCAGCGAAGGATACGGGATGGGCAAAGGAACACCGTCTCAAAAGAAGCAGTATGCCTGGAACTTGATTTTGGCCGCCGTCGTCAGTCAGGTGGGATGTCTGACGACGTTTATTGTGGTGGTCGCGTTGTTGGTGGGGTTGTGGTTGGATGCCCGCTTCGGGACGCGACCCTGGGGGACCATTGTGCTTTTGGTCCTCAGCGTTCCGGTGACCCTGGTGCTGATGTTTTGGATTGTGCGGCGGTTGACGGGACGAATCCGACCGACACCGTCCATCTTTTCCACAGAGGAGGCGAAGGGTGACGGCCCACAAGAACCATGAGCAGACACAAAAGAGCGGTGGTTTTCGCCCCGGATGCCTCGGGGTCTTGGTGATGATCGCACTGACCATCTTCCTCCCGCGGGTGGTGCCCGTGCTGCAACCCCACGTGGCTCTTCCCGCGGACCGTATTCTCGATGACCCCCTGTTCACGATTCCCGGGCTCCCCGGCGACCAGGGCGCGGTGTACCTGACGAACACCCTGGTCACCTGGGCCATCGCGGTGTTCATCGTGTTGTTGATGGGTTTCCTGGTCGGACGCCGGGTGAAGCAGGCCATGGCCCGGGATGAGTACGTGCTCACCGGCTTTACCGACGTGTTCGTTTCCTTCGTGGAAGTGCTCTACAACCTCACGGAGTCCACGGCCGGGAAGTGGACCCGGGTCATCTTCCCTTACTTCGTAACCATCACTACCCTGGTGCTGGTCATCAACTGGATGGAGCTGTTGCCCGGCATCGACACCATCGGCGTCCTCACCCCTTCCCATAAGCCGGGGTATGGATACGTGGTCAAGGACCTGGGTCCCGTGGCCATCCTGTGGGAGGAGGCGGAAGGCAAGGGTGAGAAGGGCGAGGCCCTGGTCCCCGGAGGCCGGTATGGCCTTGCCGCGGTGGAAGAGGGCGAGCCGACCTATGAGTTCCGTCCCTTCTTCCGGGTGGCCTCGACGGACCTGAACTTCACCCTGGCCCTGGCCCTGGTGTCCGTCATCATGACGCAAATCGTAGGGCTGCGGGCGCTGGGGGCCCACTACATGGAGAAGTTCTTCAACTTCCGGGCCCTGTTGCGGGGGCCCATGGGGCTCCTGGACTTCGCGGTGGGCCTGTTGGAGCTCATCTCCGAGTTCTCCAAGATTCTTTCCTTCTCCTTCCGGCTTTTTGGTAACATCTTCGCCGGTAGCGTGCTGCTCTTCGTGATGGGCGCGTTGATGCCGCCCATTTTGTTCGGGTTCTACGGCCTGGAGCTCTTCGTGGGCCTGATTCAGGCCTTCGTGTTCGGGATGCTGACCATGGTGTTCATGGCACAGGCGACCCAGCATCACTAAGCAAGCGAGTGAAACCATTCTTGACTGAGGAGGTTGACCATGGAGGCGACTGCCGCGAAACTCATTGGTGCCGGCTTGGCCATGATTGGCGCCATTGGCGCGGGTTTGGGCATCGGCGTGCTGGCTGGTGGCGCGGTGCAGGGCATTGCCCGCAATCCCGATGCCGCGGGCACCATTCAGACCAACATGATTTTGGGCATTGCTTTCGCGGAAGCCGTGGCCATCTACTGTCTGGTCGTGGCCCTCTTGCTCATCTTCGCGGTGTAATCCCTACGCAGGTTCAGGAAGGAGGTTAGCGGTGGAAGCATTGGGCAAGTTGGGCATCAGCCTTGGTTTTCTGTTGATGCAGTTCTTGGCCTTCTTCATCATCATGGTGCTGCTGCGTATGTGGGCGTGGGACCCCATCGTGACCTTCTTGCAGCGGCGCCGGGAGAAGCTGGCCAAGGCGTTGGAAGACGCGCGCGTCGCGGCCGAGGCCCGAGCCAACGCGGAAGCCGAGGCGGAGAAGATTCTGGCCGAGGCCCGGGCCAAGGCGGAGGCCCTCATCGAAGATGCCCGGAAGCGGGCGGAAGAGGTCGCCCGGCAGGTGCGGGAGCAGGCCGAGGCCGAAGCCAAGCGCATCCGGGAACAGGCCCAGGCGGAGATGGAAGCCGAGCGCAACCGCATGTTGGGCGAGCTCCGGGAGCAAATCGCGGCCCTGGCCGTGGCGGCGGCGCAGAAAATCGTGCAGGAATCCCTGGATGAAGCCCGGCAGCGGGCCCTTTTGCAGGAGTTCTTCTCGGGTATCCGGGACAAGAAGATCGTGGTGCTGGACGAGTTGGGCGACGTCGCCGAGGCCGACAAGGTGGAGGTGGTCACCGCGGTGCCTTTGACGGAAGACGAAAAGGCCCTCATCCGAAAGGCCCTGGAAGAGAAACTGGGTTCGGTGGCCATCGATTACGTGGTGGACCCCTCCATCCTGGGCGGCGTGGTCCTGCGCATCGGCGACCGGGTGCTGGATGGCTCGGTCAGCCGGCAGCTGCAGGCCCTGAAGGCGCAGTTGACCACCGCCTGAAGGCAAAACGCCCAGGGGAAGGGGGTTCCCCCCTTTCCTCCTGGATTTCGGGTGCGATGTGCAGGCACGGTCCCAAGCGGCACCGTGGGGGCGAGGCTTCCCCGGTGCCGTTTGTTATCTAACGACCTGACACGTCCGGGCGAAGGACATAGGCATGCAGCGTGGCGAACGCGTCCGGCGAGGACGGTGGTACCTCTTGGGGATTCTGGCCCTGGTGCTGGGGGTGGGAGCCGGCCTCTGGATGGGACGCCACCTCCCCTGGGGGGCCTGGGCCCGGACGGATTCCGTGGCCTACATTCAGGCGGCTTCCCATCTGGTGCAGGGCAAGGGGCTGACGGTCTATGACGCGAACGGCCGCCTGGAATGGCTGGCCCACTTTCCGCCGGTGTATCCCCTGACCCTGGCCGCCTGGATGAAGGCCGGGTTGGTCTGGCATCAGGCCACCCGGTGGAACAGCGCGCTGGCCTATGGGCTTTTCGTGGCTCTCCTGGCCCTGACCATGGGTTCGGTGAGCCGCCGCCTGCCCGAAACGCTGGTGTGGACGGCCATCATGGGCCTGATGCCCCCTCTGGTTCAGTATTTCGCCGGAGCGATGTCCGAGGGATGGTTTTTCGTGTTTCTTGTGCTCACCCTCTATGGATGGTGGCAGGCCATAATGCGCGGCTCGTTGTGGGCCGCTTTTGGGGCAGGAATTGTCGCGGGCCTAGCGGCGTTAACCCGGTATGCCGGCCTTTTCCTGGCCGGTGGTGTGCTCTTTCTATGGTGGGGTTTCCCCGGCTCCCGGGAGAAGCGCGGGAAAGCCGTGGGTATGTTTCTGGCCCCGCTGGTCATGTTCTATGGCGCTTGGCAGGGGGTCATGCGGTGGATGGGCACCGGTCTGCGGATGCGTTTCCCGCCCCTTCAGGTGTGGATACAAAGTGCTGTTGACCTGGCCCAACGGATAGAACCCATTTTTTGGCAGGAGTGGCTGTGGCTTCGGCGTAGCGAGGTCCCGCTGAGTGATGTGGGGTATCGA
>WFVP01000343.1 GCA_015491595.1 Anaerolineales bacterium | reverse complement strand
GAATGGGCCCTGGTGGAGAACGTCCAGCGGGCCGATTTGAACCCCCTGGAGGAAGCCGAAGCCTACCGACAACTGCATGAGGAATTTGGCCTTTCCCACGCGGAGATTGCCCAGCGGGTGGGGAAAAGCCGGGTGGCGGTCACGAACACCCTGCGCCTGTTGAAACTAAGCGAGCCGGTGAAAGCCGCGCTGATGGCGGGGGACATTCAAGAAGGCCATGCCCGGGCCCTGCTGGCCCTGAACGAGGCCGACCAGGTCTGGGCCCTGGAGGAGATTCGCCGACGCCATCTGACCGTGCGTCAAACCGAGGACCTGGTGCGCCGTCGTCTGCAACAGGAGACCTCGAGGACCGTCGCCCCATCCCGGTCCCGTTCGCCCGACCCCTTCCTGGAGGACGCCGCTCGGCGTTTGGAACGCCGCCTGAATACCCGGGTGGAAATTCGCGGGAAACCCTCCCGGGGACGCATCGTTCTTCACTTCTACTCCGAGGAAGAGTTGCAAGCCCTGCTGGACCGTTTGTTGGGCCAATGAGCCCGTCCCCTTCCACCCCCTCAGGACCCGGATGGCTGGCCGTGATGCCTGGCACGAAGGCTTGGAGTTGCATCCACCGCAGGTTTTGCCTGGCGTTGATCCTGTTAAGCGGCCTTGTCCTGCTGGGCATCCGGGTCGACGCGCCGCCGCCCCCGCGGGAACGGGAAGAGACCGTCACCCAGGAGGTCTATGAGTGGTGGCTCCTCTCCTGGCAGAATCCCCAGGAAATCGTCTGCCGGGTCTATATCGACCACCCCGAACAACCCACGCCGACGGAGATTTTCGCCAACTGCGGCTGGGATACCTACCTGTCGTGGATTTCCACGCCCCCCTGTCCCGAAGCGACCAAGGACGACGGGGACCTTTCCAAGTGTGAAGGCCTTTACCTCTTCTTCGTGGGCAGCCGGGAGGTCACCCGTACGGTGAAGAAAAAATATCCCAAGCCCTCCGTATGGTTGTACCTGGAGGACGATTGCACTCCGGAATTCCCTTATATGCGCTGTCCCTACCCCTTTGAAATCACCCTGATGGGCAGGGAGCCCTTCCCCGAGGCCTCCATCGCCGCCGTCATCGTGGATCTGGAAGGGGAAGAGGTGGTGTGCGAAGAGGCCTTTTGCACCATTGAAATCAACGATGACGTGGAGGGATGGGTGGTGGACGAGGAAACGGGAGAACGGGTGATTGAGCTCCTCTTTTGGGCGGAATCCACCTGGGGAGATCGCTCGCCCCGTTACGACGCCTCCATCCGCATCATCCCCGACGGCCCTACCGTGCGCGTCAACATCCTGAGCTCCCAATGGCGAGAGGATGGCTGGGACGCGTGTTCCCAGTTCTGGGACGCGTTTCCGCCGGCCCAGGGGAAGTTGCCCCCGTGGTTGTTCACCCCCAACGCGCCTTCCGCGCTGGCGACCCAATCCCGTTACTACTATCTGGCGGGACGGCTCATCGAGGCCGGTCTGGTGGATGCCTCCTCCTGCCCCAATTGGGGACTGCGGAGGCCCAACATCGCCAACGAGTGCGGTCTGGAGCGGGCCCTCCCCCTGGTCTACGAATGGCAGAACCGCTTCGATGAGATGATTTGGACGGTCTCCCGTCAGGTGGGCATACCCGCGGTGCTCTTCAAACGTCTCATCGCGCATGAAAGTCAGTTCTGGCCGGGGACCTACTTCGAGAAACAGGAAGTGGGTTTTGGCCACCTCACCTTCGAGGCCCTGGATACTCTGCTGCTGTGGGAACCGGAGGTTTTCTGGCCTCTGTGCACGCAGGTGCTGGGGGCGTGGAATTGCACCCCCTATCCTTACCTGAGCACGGAGAAGCGACAGCTCCTCTATCAAGCCCTGTGGACCCAGGCCAACCTGGCCTGCAACACCTGCCCGCAGGGCATCGACCTGGAGCGGAGCGGGGACTCCCTGTATATTTTCGCCCATCTCCTGCGGGCGAACTGTCATCAGATGGGCCAGACCATTTACAACATCACCTACGAAACGCCGGGGGATGTGGCTTCCTACGAGGACCTCTGGCGCTTTACTATTGCCAACTACCATAATCCGAACTGCGTGTATCAGGCTCTGGTGTCCGCTTACGAAGAAAGCGAAGACGACCCTCCCCTGACCTGGGAGCGGGTGAAATCCTACTTCCCCCCTGGCTGCTCGCTGACCGTCCAGTACGTTGAAAAAATCGCCCCTTGAGGGCTCTTGTCCGATAGCACCCGCGTTTGAGGGCAAGATTGGTATAATCGCCTTCGTTCCACCCATGAACTTCGGAGGCGCGTCATGCGGGTGCCTTATCGTTGGTTACGGGAATTCGTGGACACCGACCTCCCCGTAGAGGAGGCCGCCCGTCGGCTTACTATGGCCGGCCTGGAGGTTACGGCCATCCACTATGTCGGTCTTCCTCTTCCCCAGGCAAAGCGCCTGGATTTCAAGGTCCAGGGGTTCGCCTGGGATCCTCATCGCATCGTGGTGGGGGAGTTGCGGGAAGTCATGGCCCACCCCAATGCCGACCGTTTGGTCCTGGCCCGGGTGTTCGACGGTCGGGACGAGCACATCGTGGTCACCGGTGCGCCCAATCTGTTCCCCTACAAGGACCGGGGTCCTTTGAACCCGCCCCTCAAGGTGGTCTTTGCCAACGAAGGCGCGGTGCTGCAAGACCCCTACAACCCCGGGCAGACCTTCCGGCTCAAGCGCAGAAAATTGCGGGGGGTGCCTTCTTACGCTATGGTGTGCTCCGAGCGGGAACTGGGCATCTCCGATGAACACGAGGGCATCATCCTGTTGGACCCGGACGCGCCCACCGGTATGCCCCTGGCCGAGTATATGGGCGATGCAGTGCTGGACATCGACCTGACGCCGAACCTGGCCCGGTGCCTGAGCATCCTGGGCGTGGCCCGGGAGCTGGCCGCGTTGCTGGACGTACCCCTCAAGTACCCCGACCTGACCCTGCCCATGGAAGGCCCCCCCATTCAGGGCCGGGCCGAGGTGGTGATTCGGGAGCCGGACCTGAACCCGCGCTTTGCTGTGGGCCTCATCGAAGGCGTGCGGGTAGGGCCCAGTCCGTACTGGGTCCAGTATCGCCTGCGCCTGGCCGGGATGCGGCCCATCAACAACATTGTGGACGCCACCAATTACGTCCTGCTGGAATGGGGGCAGCCTCTGCACGCCTTTGACTACGACCTCTTGGTGGAGCGGGCTGGAGGACCGCCCACCATCATCACCCGGAGGGCCGAACCAGGCGAGACTCTGACCACCCTGGACGGCGAGACCCGCGTGCTGGACGAAGACACGGTGGTGGTCGCGGACACCCGGGGCGCGCTTTCCATCGCTGGGGTCATGGGCGGCCTGGAGACGGAAGTGCGTGACACCACCACCCGGGTGCTGCTGGAATCGGCCACCTGGAACCCGGTGAACATCCGGCGCACCCGCAAGCGCCTCAAACTCCTCACCGATGCGGCCTACCGATACGAACGGGGCGTGCATCCCGCGCTGGTGGAGCCGGCGATGAAGCGCGCCCTGCAGCTCATGCGGGCCTGGGCCGGAGGCCAGGTGGCCCAGGGTTTCGTCGATGTGTATCCCAAGCCCCATCAGGACCCGGTGAACGAAATCACCGAAGAGGAAGTGTATCGAGGGCTGGGCATTCGCCTCTCGGCCCAGGACATCGCGAATTTGCTGGGTCGTTTGGAGTTCCAGTGTCAGGTGGAAGGTTCGCGCGTGGTGGTGAAAACGCCACCCCACCGGCTGGACATCGGGGAAGGTGTGGTCGGTAAAGCCGACCTGTTGGAGGAAATTGCCCGCCTGTATGGTTACGACCGCATCCCTGAAACCCGCCTGGCCGATGAGCTCCCACCCCAGGTGAGCCAGCCCGAAATCGAGCGAGAAGAGGCCTTGCGGAACCTGATGACTCGTTTGGGCTTTCAGGAAGTCATTACCTATCGGTTGACCGCGCCCGAGCGGGAAGCGCGCATGTATCCCGAAGGTGCAGCACCGTCGCGCGCGTACGTGCGGCTGGTGAACCCCATTTCCCAGGACCGACGGGTGTTGCGGCAGGAACTCCTGCCCGGCATCCTGGAGGTGGCCGAGGCCAACGCGCGTTTCGTGGAGCGTCAGGCCCTGTTTGAAATCGGCCCCGTGTTCTTACCCCAAGAGGAGGGCCTCCTCCCCCGGGAGCCGACCCGACTGGCCCTGCTCCTCACGGGCCCTCGCGAGGAGGCCTTCTGGGCCGGTTCCGATGCCGGCTCTCTGGATTTCTATGACCTGAAGGGCCGGCTGGAAGCCCTCTTTCGGGCCTTGAAGCTGGACGTGACCTTCGAGCCCGGCGAGCATCCGGCTCTGCATCCCGGCAAACGGGCCCGTTTGAAGTTAGGGGAGCAGTACCTGGGCGAGATGGGCGAAATCCATCCGCTGGCCGCCCAGCACTACGACCACTTCCGCCATCCGTTGGTGGTCGCCGAACTGAACGCGGACGCGATTTTGCAGGCCATGCGTCCGGTCTTCCCTGTCGAGCCCATCCCCCAATATCCACCGGTCATCGAGGACTTGGCTTTTGTGGTGGATGTCGAGGTCCCGGCTCAAGCCGTGCGGGAGGCCATTCGGGAGGCAGGCCAGCCGTACGTGACCCGGGTAGTGCTCTTTGACGTCTACACCGGTCCGGGTATTCCCGAAGGGAAGCGCAGTCTGGCCTTCCGGGTCACCTATCAGGCCCCGGACCGTACCCTGACGGACAAACAGGTGGGGAAGATTCGGGAACGCATTGTGCGCCACGTGGAGAAGACCCTGGGTGGACACTTGCGGACGTGACTGTAGGTAAGGAAGGATCAAATTGATGGGGCGGCGAAGCCGCCCCATCAATTTGATCCTTATCCTCGCGGTCCAGAGCCCAGTCAGGCCTACTTGCTCAAGAAATATGTCTGCTTGCAGAGGTTGTCCAAACTCTTGTCCAGCTCTCTGCATGGAACAGCAGGGAGGGTGCTAACGGGCCTCGGCCGTATCATCCTATGAGTGGGTCGCCCTTTGTTCCGAGCTTCGACCTGTTGTCCCCTCGCAGAGGGGTAGGTATAACCGTCGGGTCGGACACGGCTCATTCGGTTTCCAGATGTTGGGCAATCCGAACCAACCCGATGAGCACTAAAACCGCGCCCGCCAGGCTCAAGGCGGGCGGTTTTTCGTCCAAGAACACCAGAGCCAGCAGGGTCGACCCCACGG
>WFVP01000342.1 GCA_015491595.1 Anaerolineales bacterium | reverse complement strand
CTTCTGTACCGTGATGGAAACCCGTTGGCAGGGTGTGACTTCGCCCATCCAGTTTTCTTACTGGAGGGATTTCCCCTCCGACATCGAAGTGCCCGATGACTTTTTGACCATCATTGGGGAACGCGGCAACTACCATCCCGACCTGAGCACAGACCAGCAATTGATCAAAAGATTCTCCTTCTTCCGCGCCCACGGAGAGACCCACTTTTGGAACAACGCCTTTGACCCTGCCTGGCAGCAGGTGCCCGAAGAACAAGCCGCCGCGATGTTGAACCGCTATTGGGCCAACGACCTGCTGGGCCTGCTCGACCGCATGGAGAAGAACGTGCGTTCGACCTCGGACGGCCTGGAGATTACCCTCACGCTTCCGGCAGAAGCCGCCCAAGACCGGATACTCCTTTCCTGGTTCACCGACTGCCAAACAAAACCACGACGGATTTATCGGGGACAGGTTCAGCGCCTGGAAGGTCACGGTGAAGCGCGGGCCACCGCCCAGGGGGTGCTGACTTCGGTGGAACTCTTGCTCACAGGCGAGTTTCTGCCCCAAGGAGAGGATACACCCCGCCCCTTTTACCTGACCATCTATTTTGGGGTATCAAAACAAGACGGGGAAACCACCATCGATTTGCCCCAGATAAGCCCTGAAAACAGCCCCAACATCCTTGTGATACCGCTTCCCCAAAGGGCGAAGTGGATATCTCAGATGGGTGACCCGCTGGTGGGCTTGATGGCTGAATACTGGGTTGAGGATTCCACGCAAAGGGTGTTGAATTTCTTCCGCCAAGAATGGCCCAAACAGGGGTTTACCCTGGTGAATGAAGAGCAGGGGGAGTATTACGACTCGGATATGTGGACGTTCACCTACCGGGATGGGGACAACCGACCTGTGGAAGTACAGGTGCTTCACACTCCGGGGGACCCGACGGTCATGGTAACCCTCAAGGCCTCCGGCGGCGTGTTCTCCTTCACCCCTACGGTGGACAGCCGCTCGCCCGAGGGCTTCAGCGCTGCATTCTGCCGGGTGCTGGGCGGCCAGCCCCAGACGGACGGCACCTGTCAGTGGCCCGATGGCGCCTCGTGTTCTCTGGCCGACCTGTGGCAATCTGGCGCCTGTGACTCAGTGGACGAACGCGCGTGGGTCTTACTGGAAACGCCCTATCTCTACTGCTTAATTCACGGCGGCACGCCTGAATACACTCAGGAAGGGGACGTCCAAACCCTGTTGTGCCGTTTTGCCGGCAAAGAGGCGTACTGTGACGCCCTGGATTACATGAAACAGGCCTGTCAGCGGGGTGGCGGCACTGCACAGGCCCTGCCGATTAATCTGCAACGGTACACCGCCCAGGTGGAAGGCCAGGTCGCGGCCGGTGATGTGGTGCGCTACACCGTGCCCAACCCCGAATACCCCGAGGTGCCCTGGGTCATGCGCACCAGCGGTGGGGGTGGATACCTGCCGTTGTGGTTCGAGGTTCTGGTGCTCTGGCTGGAAAGCCCCGTGGACGATGTGCGGGTCGACATCTATCGTAAAGACAACCGCCTAGCCGGTCAGGTATGGGCCAACACCGGACCTGGGGCCATGTATGTCTTCCGAGAAGGCGAAACGCCTCTCATTGAGGTCCTGGGAGGCGCACAGGATGCGGCTTTCACGTTACATGTCGGCTGGGCCGGAGGGTTGGGCGAATCCAATGGGGTCAACACGGTGAATGACCGCCTGGACGCCCAGGGGTTGCGCTTCTATACCCAATACACCACTTCGGGCCGCCTGGATGTCCGTGTGGAAGGCGATGTGGTCCTGGGTGTCTATCAAATCAGCCCCACCACCGAGGATTGGGTCCTCTTACACCCCGATGAAGGACGCCAGGACTTTTCCCTGAAGGCGGACCCAGGCACTCAGGTCCTCCTGGTTGTTCAGGGCAAACCCCACGCGTCTTTCACGCTGACCATCCAGACTTACCTGCCGTAACCCTGATGGGAGGTCGAGCCGTGACCGTTTCGTCTTCGTCCTCCTGACCGGGCACAGGACCGCGAGCGAGGGAGAAAAGGGATGAAGCGGCGGTTTTTCCCGCCGCTTCATTTTTTTAGTTGGGGCAGGTCGCCATACGTTTTTCGTGTTCTGATACCAACTCTTCTGCGACGTGGGACAATTAGGACGAAGATCGGAACAAAGGACAACCCGGTTATGGGATGATATCGCCTGATATCCATCCCCGCTGTTCCACGCCCTTGAATTGTGGAGAGATTTTGCCCATTCGCGCAGGCCTCTCCGGGTACTGGACCGCAGAAAAAGGCTGACGGCCGTCGGCCGACCGCCGTCGGCGAATTTTGGTCCCGTGCCCGGTTAGGACTACCCGTACAGCTGCTATCCCTCTACCCCAACATCTTCTCCGCCCAATCCGCAAAGACGACGTAGCGGAAATCCTGGCCCTGGTAGGCCTGAAGGGCACCGATGAGGCCGTACACAATGGCCACCAGAGGGACGAAGGAGAACAGGCAGGCCAGGGGCATACAGAGCAGGCCAATGAGCACCGCGCTCAGGAGGCCGCTCAGAAACCAAATCACCCCGGCCAGCAGGCCGCCGCCGACCCACAGTACCAACTGCATCCAGAAGGACTGCAACGCGTGGAAGGCCACGTACCGGGAGCGGTCCTTGTACACCGCGAAGATAACGATGGCCGCAACGGGTCCCAGAACGCCAGAGACCAGGTTGAGCAGCACGCTCAAGTGGGCCAGCATGGCCCAGAGCCGCTCGTCTTCTGGAGAAAGGGGTTGTGCGGCAGGAACGTGGGGGGTTTCGCTCATGGTTCACCTCCTCTGAAACAGTGCGGCATTATCGGACGGGTAAATAACGCACTTCTTACTTC
>WFVP01000341.1 GCA_015491595.1 Anaerolineales bacterium | reverse complement strand
CATCAGTCTGGCGAAAAAATATATGGGCCAGGGCGTCCCCTTTCTGGACCTGATCCAGGAAGGCAACATGGGCCTGATGCGCGCCGTCGAGAAATTTGACTATCGGCGCGGCTATAAGTTCAGCACGTATGCCACCTGGTGGATTCGCCAGGCCGTCACCCGGGCCATCGCGGACCAGGGGCGAACCATCCGGGTCCCGGTCCACATGGGGGACCAAATCAACAAACTGCTCCGCACCCAGCACCAACTGACCCAGTTGCTGGGCCGGGAGCCTACGGTGGAGGAACTGGCCGAAGCCATGGGCGTGCCCCCCAAGAAGGTGGAGCAAATGCTCCAGGTCTCCCGGCATCCCCTCTCCCTGGAAATGCCCACCGACGACGAAGAGGATTCCGTCTTGGGCGACTTCATCAAGGACGACACCACGCAAGCGCCGGAAGATGTGGCCGCCCAGTCCATGCTGCGGGAACAGCTGGAGGAAATCCTGAGCACCCTGCCGCCCCGGGAGGTGCGTATCTTGCAATTGCGCTACGGCCTCCTGGACGGGAAGGCTTACACCCTGGAGGAAGTGGGGCGCAAGATGGGCGTCACGCGGGAACGGGTGCGCCAAATCGAGGCCCAGGCCCTGAGCCGCCTGCGCCGCCCGGAAATTCGCAAGAAACTGGAAGAGTACCTGAGGTAAAGCGCACAGCCCATGCACATAAAGCGCATACGGGGCGGCCTTTTGAGCCGCCCCGTATGTTGTTCATGGACCAACACAGGTATGGGTCTAATCCACGTCCATCTCCGGCATGGCCCGCAAGGCCTCTTCCGTGGTGGCCGTCCGGCCGTCCAGGTCCTCCATACGGGATGCCAGGCGCTTGAGGATGTCCGGCAGGGTGGTGTACTCCATCTCCTCCAAAGGGAGGCGGTGGGGCTCGAAGGGACCGTGGCGGCGCATGTAATCGGCCACCTGGTTGGCCATACGCCGGGCTTCGTCAAAGGCAGGGTTGTCGAACATGTCCACCGGCCCAATCAGGCGGCCGTCGGAAATCTGGAAGCCCAAGGCCACCACCCGCGGCGGACCATCGAAGCGCGCGGTGCGGGCCTGCTCCAGGGAAACGGGCATGATGGGACCCATGTGGGAACCCCGCATCCACCCGGGCACCAGATGGGGGAAGGTGAAGGGTTCCAGCACTTCACCCACCGCAGGGAACTGGGACTGACAGCGGACAATCATGACCGGGTCGTCCTTGCCCACGTAGCGACCCGCCACCAGGGACAGGCGCTCTGTGGACGACACCGCGGCGATTTCGCCCGTAGCCCGACTGTACACCGCCTTGATGTTGTAGCGCTCCGGCGCGCCGATGAAGGCCAGGATGTCGTACATTTCCTCCGGCGCATCCAGGAAGATGCGCTTGGATTCCTGGATGTCGTGAATCTCGAACCGGAACCCCTTATGCAAGGAGGGAGCAATGACCAAACCCGCGGTGTTGAAGGGGTCGGCGAAAATGCGGAAGAGGGGCAGGTTCCAGGCGCCGGGGGAGGTCTTGTCCCCCATGAACACGATGATGGGCTCCGATTTGCGCTCCTCAATGGTCATTTCGGCCACGCCAGGACCCATGCCCCGCACGTTCCCGCTGAATGCGTCGACCAACAAATCTTGACCTGCGCCATAGAGTTTGAGGGACTTGGCCACCTCCGTGGCCTTCTGGAAGGCCTCCCAGGCCAGACCGTGAACCTCCGGGTCCTCATTGCCCCGGGTATGGGTCATAATCAGGTTGACATCGTCACCGCAATAGGCGACGTGATAATCCAACAGGACGCCCTGTTTGCGCCCCTTTTCCATCACTTCGCGTGCGGCCTCCAGCAGGTCGGGGTGCACCCCACTGTGGCCGACCCAACCCCCAATATCCGCCTTAATCACGCTAATCGTCACCATCAGGTGTCCTCCTTAGCAAAGGGATGGAATGAATAGGCAGCAGATTGCACAATGGAGAAGGCTTTT
Source organism: Anaerolineales bacterium (assembly GCA_015491595.1). GTDB lineage: Bacteria > Chloroflexota > Anaerolineae > Anaerolineales > DRMV01 > S139-71. The sequence goes on along the minus strand of WFVP01000341.1, from coordinate 3,393 downwards.
GTATTGTACCGGGAAACATCAGGAGCGCCAAGGGCATTCATCTGAGAAATTTGAAAACTTGACGTAATCCCCTGGGTATCCAAGAAATGGCCTAAGGAAAGCCCCGCACCTGCTGGGTCAGGAAGAAAGACAAATGGATGCAGCGGCGGCTTCGCCGCCGCTGCATCCATTTGTTTCCCCTTCTGCGGTCCCGTGCCCAGACAGGACTATCTACGGCTTGCAGCGATAGGTTTGGCTGGCCCATCTGACATGCCTTTCGCTTGGGGTGAGAAACAGGAACGTACTTGAGATATGTGGGTATGTACCAGTTCAAAAGCCCGCACCTTTATGGGAAGGCCCTGGGTATAATGATGCGTGTGTTGTGTGAAAAACACCCGAAACAGGGCAGGAGGGAAACAAGGATGTTCTTCTTCTACAACCCCTATTACCTGCTCTTCATGCTGCCGGGCCTGATTTTGATGATGCTGGCCCAGTGGTATGTGAAGAGTGCTTACGAAAAATGGAGTCGGGTACCCCTGCGCCAGGGATGGACGGGCGCGGAAGTGGCCGCATACCTGGCCCGACGGGCCGGCCTTTCGGTGCGCATCGAGCCGGTACGGGGGTGGCTCTCGGACCACTACGACCCCCGGACCCGGACGTTACGCCTTTCCCCAGAGGTATACCACGGACGGACCGTGGCCGCCGCCGCGGTGGCCGCCCATGAGTTGGGCCACGCCGTCCAGCACGCCCAGAACTACCTGCCTCTGCACTTGCGGACGGCCATGGTTCCGGCCGTCAACATTGGCTCCTACCTGGGATGGATTTTCATCCTGATTGGGTTGATGTTGCGCCTCACCGAACTGGCCTGGCTGGGCGTTATCATCTTCTCGGGTGGCGCGCTCTTCGCCCTGGTCACCCTGCCCGTGGAGTTCAACGCCTCGGCCCGGGCCAAGAAACTCCTCAAGACCACGGGCATCATCACCCACCCCGAGGAAGCCAAAGGCGTTCAGCAGGTGCTCACCGCCGCGGCCCTGACCTACGTGGCCGCGCTGGTGGTCGCGCTGCTCCAATTGCTCTACTACGTGAGTCTGGTGCTGGGCACCAGCCGACGGCGCTGAGGAAGGCGTATGGACGAACGGGACATCTACCGGCGCCTGGCCCAGGCCGTAGAAGGAGACCAGCCCGTAGCCCTGTGCACCGTGGTCATGACCCGGGGCTCGGTGCCCCGCCGGCCCGGCAGCAAAATGCTGGTCTACGCCGACGGCTCCTTTGAGGGCACCGTGGGGGGAGGGGAACTGGAATTCCGGGTGCGCCAGGCCGCGGAGGAAGCCTTGCAGGACGGCCGTCCCCGTTATCTCACGTACAACATGGTGGACCCCAAGAAGGGGGACCCCGGGGTGTGCGGCGGCGAGGTGCACGTCTACATCGAGCCGGTCCTCCCTCCCCCCACCTTAGTGGTGGTGGGTGCGGGACACGTGGGGAAAGCCGTGGTCCATCTTGGGAAGTGGCTGGGCTGGAAGGTGGTGTTATGTGACCAACGGGCCGACTGGTGCAATCCGGAACGTATTCCCGGTGCGGACGAGTATCTGGTCATCCATCCGTCTCAAATTCCGGAGCACCTGGACATCACCCCCCGAACCTACTTCGTGCTCGTCACCCCGGGCACGCAAATCGACATCGAAACCCTGCCCGTTCTGTTGCGCACCCCGGCCCGGTACATCGGCGTCATCGGGTCCCGACGGCGCTGGGCCACGACCCGAAAGGCGCTGTTGGAGGAAAAGGGGGTTCCCCAGGATTGGGTAGACCGGGTGGTTTCCCCCATCGGCCTGGAAATCGGCGCGGAAACCCCGGAGGAAATCGCCCTCAGCATCATGGCTCAGGTCATCGGCGTCTACCGGGGCGTGCTGGCACCGGAAACGGCCACCACGTCGTCACCCCCTCGAACCCACGAAGCCCTGTCGGTGAAGGTTTCGGCATGATGCAACCGCGCGGCATTCCCATTCACCGCATCCCCCCGGAGGTTCGGCGGGAACTCATCGCCTATCTGGGCCAGTTCATCACCGAGAACAAGAAGGAGCGAATCCGCCAGGTCCTGCCCTGGCGCACCCGTTACGTGGCCCTGGTGCTGGAGGACATCTACCAGCCCCAAAACGCCAGCGCGACCCTGCGCACCGCGGAAATCCTGGGGGTGCAGGACATCTACATCGTGGAAAACTGGAACGCGTACCGCCTGAACCCCAAGGTGGTCATGGGGGCTTCCAAATGGGTGAACCTCTACCGTTTTCGACACCCCCAGGCCAACAACACCCGCCGGTGTGCCGAATACCTGCGCGCCCGGGGATACCGCCTGGTGGCCACATCCCCCTATAACCCAACCTGGACGTCTCTGGACGACATCCCCCTGGACCGGCCGGTGGCCTTCTGGTTCGGCAGCGAACTGGAAGGACTGAGCGACGAAGCCCTGGCTCTGGCCGATGGGATTCTGCGTATCCCCATGTACGGTTTCACCGAGAGTTACAACATCTCTGTGAGTGTGGGCATCACCCTGTTCACCATCGTACAACGCCTGCATCAACGGGATGACCTCCCCTGGCGTCTGACTCCCGAAGAACAGGAGGAGGTGACCCTGACCTGGTACCTGCGCATCCTGGAACGGGGGGACGCCCTGGCCCGACACTTTTTGAAGGAACGCGGGCTGTGGCCACTTCCTTCTGCACCTGCGGAATCCCCTGCCCCACCCGAATACGATGACGAAGGACAAAAGGCTCTGGAAGCCTTTTCCTCGTAGCAGCAAGGGACGACGGCTTCCCTGATCAAGACCGGCGCTGAAGGACCTCCCGGTAGATGCCCAGCAGGCCAATGCTGACCGCCACCCCAGGCATCGCGCAGAGGAGCCAGAGCCAGGGGGGAAGCGCGGCCAGGAGAAGGAGCGCCATCATGAACAGCACCACGGGCCAGACCAGAAGAGCCTGACCGATGGTGGTCCAAAACCCGTAGGATACGCCCAGCCACACCCACGATGAGAACACGGCCCCGGCCGTCCGAAGCCAGCCCCACTCACGGAAAACCAAGAAGGGAGCCATCCCGAAGAGCCAAATCATGAGCAGGATGAGCACGCCCGTTCCCACGGGCATCCAGAAACGCCATGCAGGAAGCACGTCCCATCCACGCGCCCGGGGAAGGAAACGGGCGAACAACATAACCAACATCACCGCACCCATGCTGTAGAACCAAAAGTGGTAGGTGCCCTGGGTCAGGGTTTTGCGGGCGCGAGGACGCCCCCATCCCAACCAGAGCCGGAAGATGGCCGCGGCCACCAGGAGCACGATGAGCAACACCAGGGCCAGGAGGAGGGCCATGAAATTTACCGAAAGGTCGGTAATCAGGTTGATTTCCTCCGACGTCACCGGATTG
>WFVP01000340.1 GCA_015491595.1 Anaerolineales bacterium | reverse complement strand
TACCCGCACCGGGTCCAACGTCGCGGAACGGACGCCGGAGGTCCCCCAACTGGCCTCGGTGGTGCTGCCCTCGCGGCACACCCCGTCGAGACAGGCCGGCGTTGGGAAAAGGGGCGTCCGGTCCCGACGGCGGCCCCGACGCCCCCGACCGCCTAAGACTCGGGCCGGGACCACGGCGCGGCACCGGGCGCGCAGCCGGGTCCATCGTTTGCGGTGGACGGCGGGCGCAGTCAGCGCGCTGTGCTGGGCCTTGATTGGCCTCATGTGGTGGCATCCGGCCTTTTGGGTGCAGCGCATCCAGGTCATCGGCCTGGTGCGGGTGCCTCAGGAGCGGATTCAGGCCTGGGAGGCCTTCCAGGAACTGGTGGGACGACCTGTGGTGACGGTGCAACCCGAGAGCTTGGTGCGTTCGCTGAAGGAGAGATTCCCGGCTTTCCGGGAGGTCCGTGTTCAGGTGCGTCTGCCCGGTCGGGTGGTCCTGCAGGTGGTGGAACGGGACCCGGTGCTGGTCTGGCGCGAAGGCGTCGAGACCTTCTGGGTGGACCTGGAAGGCGTCAAGTTCCACGCCGAGGGCTCGTCGGACCCGTCCTGGCCCCGGGTGACGGTGCAGGGAGACCGATACGGTGTCCAGCTGCGTCCGCAAGACGTGGCCTTGATTCTGGAACTCACTCGACGAGCCGGGGTACAGGACCTGGTGTTCCATCCCCAATACGGCTTTGGCTGGACGACGCCCGAGGGCTGGCAGGTGTACATCGGCACCACCATGGAGGATTGGGAGGCCCGATGGGCCCTGTATGAGGAGGTGGTGGCGGCGTTGCGCGAACGCGGACAGGTGCCGAGGGTGATTCGGCTGGTGTCTTCGCAGGCGGTGGTGGTACTTCCGGGAGAGGAGCAGGCACCATGACGTCACCGCTCACCTTTGGCGTGCTGGATATCGGCACCCATAAGATTGCGGCTGTGGTGGTGGAACTCCGGCCCGGCTTCCCGCCCCGGCTCCTGGGGTACGGCGTGGCGCCCAGTCGGGGCATGGAGCAGGGCGCGGTGGTCAACCTGCCGGAGCTGAGCCGGGTGGTGGCCCGGGTGATGGGGCGGGCCTTGCGCATGGCCCAGGCCAAGGGGAAGTCCCTGCCCATTTGGAGCAACGTGGCCACCGCGCCGGTGAAGGCCTTCAACCACCGCGGGGTGGTGGGCGTGACCCAGGGCGTGGTGGACGAGCAGGACATCCAGCGGGCCGAGGAGGCGGCCCAGGCGGTGCCTGTGGAGCACAACCAGATGGTGCTTCACGTCCTTCGGCGGGGCTATCGGTTGGACGAACGCCCGGTGCGGTATCCCCTGGGTATGTTCGGTTATCGGCTGGAGGCCGAGGTGCACATCATCACCGTTCCCCGCACGGACATCTACAACCTGCAGCAGGCCATTGAAGAGGCGGGGCTGACGGTGGAGGGCTTCGTGCTCAACGCCTTGGCCTCGGGCGAGGCGGTGCTCAGCGACGCGGAGCGCGAGATGGGGGTGGTGATGTGTGACATCGGCGCGGGCACCACCGACGTGGCCGTCTATGCCGACGGCGAGGTATGTCACGTGGGCGTGGTTCCCATCGGCGGGCGGCATCTCACCCAGGACCTGTCCTACGTGCTCAGCATCCCCCTTTCCGAGGCCGAGCGTCTCAAAGTGCGGCAGGGCTACGCCCACCCCGATGTGGTGCCCGAAGATGCGGAATGGATTACCATCCGCCCCTTTGGGGAGGGGGAGGCCGTGCAGATTCATGCCCGAGACGTGGCTGCCATTCTGGAAGCCCGATTGCGCCAATTGCTGGACCGGGTGCGGGAAGTGGTGGTGGCCTCCGGGAAGGAGGGCAAGCTGCCCGCCGGGTTGGTGCTCACCGGAGGCACGGCGCATCTCCCGGGCTTGCGCCACCTGGCCATGGATTACCTCAAGGTCCCGGTCCGCATCGCGAAGCCGTCGGTGCCTTCCCGGTGGCCCCGGCCCATGACCGGGCCGGACTTCGCCACCCTGGTGGGCCTGATGCGCTTCGCCCGGTTGATTTACGAGCAACGGGACGCGACCCCTGTCTCCGTGGGAGAGGCGGCGACCTGGTGGGGCCGCATCAAGCGGTTCCTCGTCAGCCTGTTGCCGGCACTGGCGGCCCTGGGCGCTGCTGGGGGGACGCTTTTCGGCGGCCCGGGATGACGGGCCGTCGCCCGGAATTGGATGTCGGTATTGTCCGCAGCATGTTTGCAATCTTCCTAAAGGAGGGAGCGCGATGTTTGGTGAAACGCTGCACAACCCCGAACCCTTCGCCCGCATCAAGGTCATTGGTGTGGGTGGCGGCGGGACCAACGCCGTGGACCGCATGATTGCCGCCGGCGTACAGGGCGTGGAGTTCATCGCGGTGAACACCGACGCCCAGCATCTCAACCGTTGCCTGGCCCCCATCCGGGTGCGCATCGGCGACAAGCTCACCCGGGGATTGGGGTCCGGCGGAAATCCCGAAATCGGACGCAAGGCCGCGGAGGAGTCCATCGAGGAACTGCGGGAGGTGGTCAAGGGCGCGGACATGGTGTTCATCACCGCGGGCATGGGCCGCGGCACGGGCACGGGCGCTTCGCCCGTGGTGGCCCGCCTGGCCAAGGAAGAGGGCGCGCTGACCATCGGCGTGGTGACCCGCCCCTTCCGTTTCGAAGGACTGCGCCGAGCCCAGGTGGCCGAGGAAGGCATCCTGGCCCTGAAGGGCGAAGTGGACACCCTCATCGTGATTCCCAACGACCGTTTGCTGGAAATCACCGACCGGCGGGTGTCCTTGCAGGATGCCTTCCGTTTGGCCGACGACGTGCTTCTGCAGGGCGTGCAGGGCATCTCGGAACTCATCACCGTGCCCGGCCTCATCAACCTGGACTTCGCCGACGTGCGCACCATCATGTCCGAAGGCGGTGCGGCCCTCATGGCCGTCGGCGAAGGCTCGGGCGATGAGCGGGCGCGCAAGGCCGCGGAGGCTGCGGTGTCCAGCCGCTTGCTGGACCTGACCATTGACGGAGCCCGGGGCATTCTGTTCAACATCACCGGCGGGCAGGACCTGGCGCTGCACGAGGTCTACGAGGCCGCGGAAATCATCAAGGCCGCGGCGCATCCCGAGGCGAACATCATCTTCGGCGCGGTCATCAATCCCGAGATGGAAGATCGGGTGCGTATCACCCTGGTGGCCACGGGCTTCGACCACGACATGATGACCTGGGAGAAGCGACAGGCCCATCGCCCGGCCGCCAAGCCCGAACCCGGACGACGCAGCGAACCGCCGCGCCCCATGTCCAAGCCGAGCACGTCCAAGCCTTCGACGCCGCCCACGTCCCGACCCAGCGCGCGCCAGCAAGGGGATTTGGAGGACCTGCCCCCTTTCTTGAAGGAACGCCTCCAACAACTGCTCTCGGCTCGGAAGGAATAGGGACGGCGGACGACCAGCGAATCTCGGACGAACCGACTTCCCCTCAGGACCCCCCGACCTCCTTCGAGCCTTGAGGGGACGGCCGGAGTGCGGCGGGTTGGGTCGTTGGGTGTGATGGGCTGGCGATGCATGGGGTCGGTGGATTGAAAGGAGCTACCTCACCTCCGCGGGAACGGGTGCTGGGGGTGTGTCAGGCTGTGGACGCTTCCCGGAGTGGACGCCCGGGAAGGGAGACCGTTTGGGACGATAACCGGGTTGCGGGAAACGTAGGGGGCGGGTCACTGGACGGCGCGCATCGGGAGAGACGAAGAAACCCTCCCCCTTCACTCAAGGAAGGCGGAGAGGGCGGGTTTCTCCCTGCCGGAAGGACACGCCCCGGCCCTTCATCGGGCCGAGGAGGCCTTCTCGGCCGCCTTATGGCGCAGATAGGCTTCGATGAAGCCGTCCAGGTCGCCGTCCAACACGGCCTGGGCGTTGCCCACTTCGTGGCCCGTGCGGTGGTCCTTGACCATCTGGTAAGGGTGTAGCACGTACGAACGAATCTGGTTCCCCCACTCGGCCTTCTGATACGCGCCTTTGAGTTCCGCCAGTTTTTTCGCCTGTTCCTGACGTTTCAATTCCAGCAACCGGGCCTTCAGGACCCGAAGGGCGTTCTTCTTGTTCTGGGTCAGGGAACGCTCGTTCTGGCACTGCACCACGATGCCGGTGGGGATGTGGGTGATGCGCACGGCCGTGGCGTTCTTCTGGACGTGCTGACCGCCTGCCGAGGAAGCCCGAAAGGTTTCGATGCGCAGCTCATTGGGGTGGATGGTGACGTCCACGTCCTCTTCCACCTGGGGAAGCACTTCCACCAGGGCGAAGGATGTGTGACGGCGGCGGGAGGCGTCGAAGGGGGAGATGCGCACCAGGCGGTGGACGCCTTTCTCGGCTTTGAGATAACCGTAAGCGTAGGGTCCGTTGACGGCCACGGTGACGCTCTTGATGCCCGCCTCTTCTCCGGGCTGGTAGTCCAGGATTTCCGTCTCAAAACCCCGTTTTTCGGCCCAGCGCAGGTACATGCGCAGCAGTATCTCCGCCCAGTCGTGGGCGTCGGTGCCCCCGGCGCCAGCGTGAATGCTGAGGAGGGCGGGATGCCGGTCGTAGGGGCCCGAGAGCAAGGTCTGGAGTTCACGCCGTCGAAGTTCCCTCTCGATGGAGGAGACCTCGGCCTCCAGCTCCTCCTCCAGGTCCGGATCGTGCAGCTCGGCCAACTCGCGCGCGTCACGGATGCGCTGGCCCAGGGCTTCCCAGGCCTGCACCTCCTCCCGCAGCGCGGTCAGCCGTTGCATCACCGTGCGGGCTTTCTCCGGGTTGTTCCACAAGTCCGCGTCCTGAGAGCGGGCTTCCAGTTCCTGGAGTTCTCGCTTTTTTTCCTCCAGGTCAAAGATACCTCCAGAGACTTTCAAATTGTTCCTGCGCCCGCTCCAGTCGTTCCATGAGCGTCGCCATGGTGCTCCTCCAAATTCAACGCTGTGACGGGTGTTGCAAACCGTCGGTGGCCCCTTTCTCCGGGGAGGTGGGCCTTTGCTTTGGGCGAAACCCTAAGCCCACCGCCCCCTCATTATACTCGCT
>WFVP01000339.1 GCA_015491595.1 Anaerolineales bacterium | reverse complement strand
TTAGAATTTGAAAAACGCCTGGAAGGAGCCCCTTTTTCTTGCACCTGTCGGACGGAAACGGCGAGGGCGGCCCTGGTGCCGTCCTCGCTCATTTTGCCTTGCTCACCGGGATACCGGCCCAGGCGTAGTGACGTAAGGTGTGCCAGGCTTCGTCCCCCAAGGGGAAAGGTTGGGTGAGGTAGGCGTGCAGCGTAGGCACCCAGCGTTGATGAGGGTGGTGGAGCAGACGGCGCAGGGCTCGACGGCGGGTGTCCGGGTCGCCTTTTTGCAGGGCCTGGGTGAAGATGGTCCACGCGGCTTTGCCCGGAGCCAGGGTGAGGCCGTGGGTATGAGCGAACACCTCCAGCCAGGGTTCCTGGTGCAGAGGTGGGATGGGTCTGGGAATCCAGGGGGAAGGTTTAGCCAGGGCTTCCAGGGTCTGGGCGGCCGCGTTGCGGACCAGCCATTCCTTGTCGTTGTGGGCCATCTCCTCCAGCTTCTGCCGGGCCCACGAGGCCGGAATCTGGGCCAAGCCGTAGACCGCGGCCTTCCGCACCAGCAAATCCTCATCTTGCGTGGCTTCCTCCAGGGCTTGGCGTCCCAGGGTGGGGTTGCGGGCCAGGGCTTCGGCCACGTCCCGCCGGATGCGGTCGTCCCGGGTGTTCACCAGCACGTAACCCAGGGCCCGGATGGCCTGTTCCGTCCCAATGATGGAGAGGGTCAGGAACAAGGCACGACGCAGGGCCGCCGGGAGGGTATCCACTTGTTGGAGCCAGGGGAGCAGGTAGACCAGGCTCTTGACATCTTTGGCCAGGCCGCAGGCCAGGGCCGCGCTCTGGCGCACGGCGTGATGGGTGTGGCGCAACAGGCCGCGAAAGACCTGGGCGCTGCGATGGTTCAGTAAGCGCCACAGGTGCCAAGCGGCCTGCAACCGAACGCTGGCCGGATGCCGTTCGTGTTGCAGCATCCATCCCAGGGCTTTCGTGACCGTTTCCCTGCCCTGGGGAATGCCGCTCCAAATCAGGGCTTTGGCGCTCTCCCACACGCCCAAATAGAGGGGGGAGGTGCCTTCCTTTAGCCAGGCCTGCAGGATGTCGTTCATGTGATTGGGGTGGATGCGACCCCAGAAGGCCAGCGCGGCCGTGCGCAACTCCCAGTAAGGCGAGAATTCCCGAAGCAACTCGGGCCATTCTTTTTCCTTGCGGTCGTAGGCGCCGCCGTAAGCGGCCAACACGACATGTCGGAGGCGGACTCCCCAACCCTTCGCAAGGGTGGCCACCTCTGGAGGCATTTTGTGGGCCATAGAAGCGGGCAGGGGGTCGCCCTGGAGCCAGTGGCGCCCCACTTCCTCCCAGGGAACATGGTGGTCCTGGGTCAGGCGTCGCGCCCAGGCGTGGACGGCGGCCACCAGGGTGTGGCCTTGCAGGTCGCCGGCCCACAGCCCCCAGGCTTTGAGGGTGATTTCCAGGGGTGTAGCAACACGATGACTTTGCAGCAGCCAATGGGTCAGAATCATGGGCGTTTGAACGGGCTGCATGTCCTGGGGCAGGTGGGGAGCCACGTACGTCTCCCAGGCCTTGGCCCATCGTTTCAGGAAGGCCTGGAGCCACAGGGTGTTCCAGGGGAACATGCGGACGGGCTGGAAGCCCAGGCGAATCAGGCTTCCATAGCCGTCAACCCCCACGGCCACCACCCATTGGATATGGGGGTAGGCCTGTTGCATAAGGCGAATCCAATCCCACAGGGTGTCTCGTTTCCAGGGAGGGATTTCGTCCACACCGTCCAGCAAAATGATGGCCTTACCCTGGCGCAGGTGGTCTTCCACGAAATTGGCCAGCCATTGGGCCTCGCGCGCGCGGGAGACCCCCAGCGGTGGGTGCAGGGCTTCGGCCAGGGGTTTCCAGATGGGTTCCGGCTCCGGGGGTTCCGGGAGGGTTTCCCAGGGCAAATCTGCGGCGTGGACGACAAGGGGGAAGGGGCCGTCCTCCCGGTCCAGGAGCTGTAAGGCCAAGTGCAGCAGCGCGGTGGTCTTGCCGCTGCCCAGTGGACCCAGCAGGGCGAGGGAGGTGCCGCCCTGGAGGGCCTCCTCCAGGCTCAGACCGGGCCAGTAGAAGAGGGATTCCCAGACGCCCTCCTCCAGGCCCGGCGGCAGGGTGTCCGTCAG
>WFVP01000338.1 GCA_015491595.1 Anaerolineales bacterium | reverse complement strand
GGATAGAAGGATGCAGAATCGAAATAACCTCTTTATCCATTGACAATGACCGCCCACAATCACCAACCACCGAGCTACGACCGACGGACGACCGACGACCGACGAACGACGAACGACGGAACCATGTCCCTCTTCTGGAACCTCATGTACCTCTTTCGTCCCCCGTGGGATACCGGACGGCCCCAGCCCGCGCTGGTGGAGTGGCTGGAGCGCATCCGGCCGCGGCCCGGTCGGGCCCTGGACCTGGGTTGCGGTACCGGCACCAATGCCATCTACCTGGCCCGGCACGGGTTCCAGGTCACGGGCGTGGATATTGCCCGGCTCGCCATCGCCAAGGCCCGCCGCAAGGCCCGCAGGGCCGGCGTGCAGGCCCGCTTCCTCGTGGCCGACGTGACCGACCTGCCCCCGGACCTGGGACCTTTCGACCTGGCCCTGGACGTGGGATGCTTCCACAGCCTGGACGAGGAGGCCCGCCGGCGTTATGTGGCCTCCCTGCGTCGTGTGCTGGCCCCCGGCGGCGTCTTCCTGCTGTACGTCTTCCTGCGGCAGGAACGCGGCCCCAGACGGCCCGGCCCCCGCGGGGTGACCCCGGAAGAGGTGCGGGACCTTTTCCGCGACGGCTTCCGCCTGCTGGAAGAACAACCCCGCGCGGACTGGCGCCCCGCGGCTTTTTACGTCTGGCAGCGGGCGGAGGTGCCATGAACCCCATCCCTTACGGGCGGCGTCTTCTGGCCCTGGTCCTCGCCCTCCTGGCCCTGGGCGCGGTGCTCTGGCTCTGGACCCTGTTCCTGCAAATCCCGGACCGGGGCTGGCTGGGCCACCCCGTGGGAGCGGCCTACGGCGTGCTCTGGCTTCTGGCCGCGGGCGGTACCGTGGCCGCGGCGCTCTCCTCCTTCCGCCGCCGCTGGCCCCGTCTGGCCCTGTGGTGGCCCTACACCGCTACGGGCTGGCTCCTGGGCTTCGTGGTGCCGGGGCTCTTCAGCATCTTCCCCTTCATGCTCCTGGCCGGCCTGGCCTGCTTGCTGGCCGCGTTGCTCCTGGCACCCCGGGGCCGCGGCCTGGTCCTGACCCTGCTGGTGGCCGGGCTCACCACTCTGGCCGTCTTGGCGTTGGGACGCGGGTTGTGAAACTTCGCGCCTTTTCCCTTCCGGTCTCCACCCTCATTGACACGTCCGAAAACGCATCTCCAAACACCTACTGACCAACGACCACCGACCGCCGACCATCGACCGACGACCGACGAACGACGCCCCACATATGGTATCCTGAACATAACCCAGGATAAGCCGAGGAACGCCGTCTTGAGGGGGAGGTCTTTATGTATGTGGTGACCTTATCCACCCTGGATGCCGTCTACGGTGATGTGGCCGCGCAACAGCGGGAGCGCTACTGGCGTCTGGTGCAGGATTTCCAGGTCCGATATGGGCCGGGGGTGGTGCGGGTGTTTCGCGCGCCGGGCCGGGTGAACCTCATCGGCGAGCACACGGACTACAACCACGGTTTCGTCATGCCCGTGGCCCTGGACCGGGACACCTTAGTGGCCGTACGACCCCGGTTCGATACCCTGGTGCGCCTGGCCAATGTGGAGCCCGAGTTCGAAGCGGTGGAGTTCGAAATCGCCTTCCAGATCCCTCCTGCGCCTCGCGGTCACTGGAGCAACTACGCTCGCGGGGTGGCCCAGCGTCTGAGCCAGGAGATGGACGTGCCCTTGCGGGGCATGGACGCCCTGGTGGACGGCTCCCCGCCCTGGGGCGTGCCCCGGGGGTCGGGATTGAGTTCGTCCTCGGCCCTCAGCGTCGCGCTGGCCCTGGCCCTGGTGGCCCTCAACGAACTGAGCATCCCCTGGCAGCGCCTGGCCCGGCTGTGCCAGGAAGCCGAGTGGTACACGGGAACCCGGGGCGGCATCATGGACCAGTTCAACGCCCTCATGGCCCGTCAGGGCTATGCCCTCTTTCTGGATACCCGTCCCCGGCCGGATGGCACCTATCTGCTGGAGTACGCCCGGCTTCCCCAGGGGTACGCGCTGGTCATTGCCGATACCGGTGTGCGTCACAGCAATGTGTTGGGGGAATACAACCACCGGGTGGCGGAATGCCGGGCCGCGGTGGCCCTGTTGCGTCCTTATTTCCCCAACATCACCCACCTGCGGGATGTGCAGCACGTTCCCTGGTCCACCCTGGAATCCCTGCTCCCGGAAGTTACCACGCTGGCGGACCTGGACCGGAAGGGTGTGCCTGTGGAGGACCCGCCACCCGGTGTGGGCCCGGAGGACCCTCTTTACGTGCGGGCCCGGGTGCGGCACGTGTACACGGAGAACCGCCGGGTGATGCAGGCCCTGGAGGCGTTGCAACAAGGGGATGTGGACGGGTTGGGTCGTCTCATGGTCGAGGCCCACATCAGCGCGCGGGAGGATTACCAGGTCAGTTGTCCGGAACTCGAGACCCTGGTGCACGCCGCGCTGGAAGTGGAGGGCGTGGCGGGCGCCCGGCTCACCGGTGCGGGTTGGGGCGGCAGCATTGTCGCCCTGGCCCGGGAGGACGCGGTGCCTCAACTGGAGGCCCATCTGCGGGCCCGCTATCGGGAGGTCCACGGACGGGAACCCCAGATTTTCGTGTGTCGTTCCGCTCCGGCGGGCTGTGAAGTGCTCTGGGAGACCGTATGAGCCGCTCAGGTCCGGGCCGACCTGTGCGAGACTCCGGTCGTCCCGTCCAGGCAAAGCGTCAAACCTTCTCCAAAGTCTTGCCCAAGCCTTAGAACACCATTAGTCCTGACCGGGTTCAGGACCGGGAGGGAGAAATAAATGGATGCAGCGGCGGCGAAGCCGCCGCTGCATCCATTTATCTTTCCACCTGCGGTCCCGTGCCCGGTCGGATCCCATCCACGGTTTTGTCGAGGTGAGTTTGGCGAGCCTTTCCCCCCATGCCCTTTCCATAAGGTGAGAAACGATGCCACACCTAAGATGGGTATGCAACAGGAACCAGGGTTTCTGCACGTTCTTACAAAACCTGATCTTTTCGAGGTGATTTGCCACGTGACGCGCAGGCCTCCTTGGGCTCAGGACCGAAGGGAGAAAAATAAATTTGTGTGGGGCGGCGAAGCCGCCCCACACAAATTC
>WFVP01000337.1 GCA_015491595.1 Anaerolineales bacterium | reverse complement strand
TAGGTGGATCCGGATGCGAGCAAGAAACGATTAGGGATAGTTCTAACCAGGCACGGGACCCACAAGGGGGAAATAATATTAGTGCAGCGGGGGCTTCGCCGCCGCTGCACTAATATTTCTCCTTGTTTGCGGTCCTGTACCCGGTCAGCCCAATGCTCTCACCTGGGGCAACAGGCGGGTGTGCCCACCGGGTATCTCAGCCAACGGTGAAAGCACCGGACATCCCTTCACGCCGAAGACGAGAGAAATGCCCAGGTCCGGTCCTCCCAAGCATCAGATATCGCGCTCACGAAACTGAAACCGTCACAACTGCGGTCAGCTCATGCGTTGGGGGACAAACCTGCGCAGGCCAGGAGGTTCCTTTTGCCCGAACCTCCTGGCAAGGGACGAGGAGGGTTAGAGGGTGTCGGTGGGGCGCCGTTGGTTGTCGGGCCAAGAGGTGGTGCGGATGGGAGGTTCGGCGAACATTTGCTCCAGCAGGGTGGCGTAGATGCGTCGGGCCAGGGCTTCTCCCTGGGGATGGCGGGTGGCGAAATATTCCATCATGATGCCGGAGTTGATTTCCAGCACCCGCAGGCTGTCCGGGGTCTGGACGATGTCCACCGCGGCCACCCGGAGGCCCAGGACCTGCAAGGCCCGCCGGGCCAGGTGGACCAGGCGGGGGCGCAACGTCTCGGGAATTTCCAGCACCGGCACCGCGCCGGCCGCCAGGTTGTGGCGCCAGATGAGGGGGCGAGTTTCCCCCTGGGGCAGCACTCGGGTCCACTCGTGGCGGTAGAGCATTTGGGCCTCGTGGAAGACCTTTTCCGGCAGGTCGCACTGGGTCAGCGCGCGCGCCACCAATTCCCCCAAAGGCGTCTTGCCGTCGCCCGTGATGGTGGGGCGGCGTTTTTCGTACATGAGCAGGACCTCGCCGTCCAGTAAAATGACCCGATACTCGTGGGGAATTTCGTAGTAGGGGGCGACGGCGATGGCCTTGTATTCCTGGAACAGGCGCTGGACCACCCATTCCAGCTCCCGGGGAGAACGCACCCGATGGACGTCCTGGCCGCTGGTGCCCGCGTTGGGCTTGCAGACCAGCTGGTACGCGTAGGCTTCGGCCAGGGCCTGTAGCGCGGCCCAGTTCCCCCGTTCCGAGGTGTAGCCCTCGATGTCCGAACGGAGGAACAGATGGTGTTCCACCGCCGGCACGTTGTGGAATTGCAAGAGCAACGCGGTGGCGCTTTTGTCCTTGGCCAGCATTTGCGCGACCGCGTCGTTGAGGTCGAAATCGTACCCGAAGATGCGACGGACCGTGCCGTTTTTCTGGAGCAGGAGGATCCATCCATGGGAGAGGGCGTGAACGGTAATCCCCCGTTCGTGGGCCAGTTGGGTGACGAGGCGCACCAGCACCCGTTGGGCCATGACGTTGACCTCCTTGCGCGCGAAGAAACGGCGGGGCAACCCGGTGGGGGCTGCCCCGGTAGGGTCACTCCTTCTCGTAGGGTGTGCCCACTGCGGCCGGTGGACGGGTTCGTCCCCGCAACCCGGCCAGCACGGCGATGGTCAGGGCGTAGGGCAGCATGCCGATGAACTGGTGGGGTATGTGGAGTACGGCCATGAACTGGAGCTGGGTCTGCAGTGCGGTGGCGAACCCGAAGAGCAGGGCCGCGCCCCAGGCGGAGATGGGGTTCCACCGTCCGAAAATCATCACCGCCAGGGCTACGAATCCCCGCCCGTTGGTCATCAGCCGCTCGAAGGTGCCTACGGCCTCCAGGGTGAGGAAGGCTCCGGCCAGGCCGGCCAGCATGCCGCCCACGATGACGTTCACGTAACGCACCAGGTACACGTTGATGCCCAGGGTGTCCGCGGCCCGGGGATGCTCGCCCACCGCTCGGCTCCGCAGGCCCCAGGGGGTGTAGAACAGCACGAACTGCACCACGAAGATGAGGAGCAGGGTCAGGTAGGTGATGGGCGGGTTGTTGAACAGCACCGGCCCGATGAGGGGAATGTCGGCCAGGCCGGGCAGGGGGATGGGCGTGAGCTTGCCCTTGGTCTGCAGTCCCACCTGGTAGTAGTAGCCCGTCAAACCGAAGGCGAAGATGTTGATGATGGTGCCGGCGATGATTTGGTCCACCTTCAGCGTCACCGAAAGGAAGGCCAGGAAGAGCCCCATCAGGGCCCCGATGACCACGCCGGTGACCACGGCCAGGAGCAGGTTGCCCGTCCAGACGTTGACCAGGAAGGCCAGGAAAGCGGCCATGAGCATCTGGCCTTCGATGCCGATGTTGATGACCCCCGAGCGCTCGCCCATGAGGCCGCACAGGGCCCCCAGGATGAGGGGAATGGACTGGCGCAACGTGGAGGCCAGGACGGCTTCCGTCATTTGGGGCGAACGGAAGTAACTGAACAACAGCACGGCCAGCAAGATGCCGCTCACCGTCAGCGTGCCTCGATTCTGATGCCACCAGGGGTGTCGTCGAATGTCCATCGTCCGCCTCGGCAGATTCGGGGTTTCCTTCCGCGGGTGACTGGTTTAGTGGCTGCCCCAGCCGGTGGTGAGCACCAGGCGCTCCTCACCCTTCTCCCGCAGCCCCAGCACGCCGCGAATGACGTGGTCCGCGGCCACCAGGAGCAACATGAGGGCCAGGATGACCTCGATGATTTCCTTGGGGACATCGGCCACGAACTGCATACGGCTGGCGCCGGCTTTCATCGCGCCCACCAGCAAGGAAGCCGGGATGACGGCAATGGGGTTGCTCTTGGCCAGGAGGGCGATGGTGATGCCTTCGAATCCCAGGCCGGCGTGGAAGCCCGGCTGGAACCGTCCCACCACACCCAGCGTTTCCACCGCGCCCCCCAGGCCGGCCATCAGGCCGCTGAGGAGCATGGTCGAGGCCACGATTCGGGCCACCCGCATGCCCGCATAACGGGCCGCGTGGGGGTTCTGGCCCACGGCGCGGATTTCAAAGCCGTAGGTGGTGCGCCACAGGAGCCAGGCGATGACCACGGCCAGCACCACCGCCAGCAGGAAGCCCGAGGGAATGGGGCCCCAGATGGGCAGGGCCGCGCTGTCCAGGATTTTGGGGGTGCGCGGCACCACGCCCCCTCCGGCCGGGTCCTTGAGGGGACCGTCGGCCAAGTAGTCCGTCAGGTTGATGGCGATGTAGTTGAGCATGATGGTGGTGATGACCTCGTGGGCCCCGGTGTAGACCTTGAGGATGCCGGGGAACGCGCCGTACAGCGCGCCCACCAGCGCGCCCGCCATAAGGGCCAGGGAGATGTGGATGTAGGGCGGCAGGCCCTCAACGGCGTATCCTACCACCGCGCTGGTGATGGCCCCCAGCAGGAGCTGGCCCTGGGCGCCGATGTTGAAGAGGCCCGCGCGGAAGGCGAAGGCCACGGCCAGCCCGCTGAAGATGAGGGGCGTGGCCTTTTCGAAGGTCCGCTTCCACGCCCGGATGTTCCCGAAGGCCCCCTGGTAGAGCGCCCGGTAGGCCTTGAGGGGGTCGATATCCGAGACATACAACAAAATGGCCCCGATGAGCAGGGCCACGACCACGGCCAGAAGGGGAACCAGCACGGCTCGAAGCACTCGACGCATGGAGGCCCACCTCGTTGTCATCAGGATGGCCCCTATTATAACCCGCCTTCGTCCAAAGCCGGAAGAGATTGCCTTCTTCGGGTACCCGCAAAACGAGGAGGCGAGACGGATAGGCCGCCTCGCCTCCTCGTTCCCCGGGGAAGGGATGTTCGCCGTCCGTCTCATTCGGCCACGGCCTGCATGGCCGTTTCCAGCACCGCCTGGAAGGCCTTGGGGTCCCGCACCGCCAGCTCGGCCAACATCTTCCGGTTGAGCTGGATGTCCGCCTGGCGCAGGGCGTACATGAAGCGGCTGTAGGGCACGCCGTGCTGTCGGGCCGCCGCGTTGATGCGCATAATCCACAAGCGTCGCAGGTCCCGCTTACGGTTGCGTCGGTCCCGGTACGCGTACCACATGCTCTTCAGCCACGCCTCCATGGCCCGGCGGAAGACGCGGGATCGGGGCCCCCGCTGCCCTTTCACCATCTTCAGGATTTTCTTGTGGCGCCGTCGGCGCACAACACCCGTCTTGACTCGCATGGGATGACCTCCTCCATAGACCGTTGGGATGTCCGGTTAAGGCCATGGGCCTTGGCCTTTCCCAGACGCCCACCGTCTTCGTCTTACTCCTTCCACAGCCCCGGAGCCAGGCGCCGGATGCGCTTGATGTACCCTTTGCCCTCCTGGGGCACCATGCGCTCGAAGATGCGCTTGCTGCGCTTGGGTTTTCGGCGTCGCAGGTGGCTCCGGTCGCCCTTCATGCGCAACACCTTTCCCGTCGCCGTGACCCGAAAGCGCTTGGCCGTAGCCTTGTGGGTCTTCATCTTGTACTTGCCTTCTCGCGGCTTCCTGGGCATGGTCGGCCTCCTTACTTCCGAAATTCCAACCGTTCCTCTCGTCGCGGTGCCGGGTGATGCGCGGTGCCGGGCCTTTCGGGCGGGATGCGTCCGTTTGGGAACAGGCACAAAAAGACGCCCGCCACATCAAAACCCACGGGCACACACGTCACGGCCCTGATTTTACCCAATTTACGCCGAAGGGGAAGAGGGTTTTTCGTTCGTTTGCTCGCTTTTTTCGTGCTGCTCGCGCTTGTTCTTCTTCCGTCGGCCCGGGGCCAAAATCATGCTCATGGTACGGCCTTCCACCGAAGGTGGCTTCTCCACGAAGGCGATGTCCGACAGGGCTTCGGCGATTTCCTTCAGGTCTTCCAGGGCCAGCTCCGGATAGGTGATTTCCCGACCCCGGAACAGGATGACCACCTTGACCTTCTTTCCTTCCTGCAGCCATTCCCGGGCGTCCCTCAGTTCGATGTTGCGGTCATGCAGAGCCGTGCGTGGGCGCAGGCGCATTTCCTTTATTTCCACGCGAACACGCCGCTTCTTGCTCTCCCGTTCCCGCTTCTTCTTCTCGTACAGGAACTTCCCGAAATCCAGAATACGACATACCGGTGGATCGGCCGTGGGTGCCACTTCCACCAGGTCCAGATTGGCTTCCCGGGCCCGACGCAGGGCCTCTTCCCGGGTCACGACGCCCAGGTTCTGCCCATCGGGGCCGATGAGGCGAACCCGAGGGGCGCGAATGGCCTCGTTGACCCGAAAATCCTCCGCACGAATTCCTTGGGTAATGAGAACACCTCCAGGTAAAGATTTGCGGTGCGTAGAATACCATAGGTGCTAAGGTACGTCAACAAATTCCACCGCCCCAATTACGGTATACTTGCCACCGCATGGGAGAATGCGGGCCGTCGGGCCTTTTGGGGCCTCCGGCTCCCCATTCCCCGACGGGACAACGTGCGGGAGGACGAGGCACCATGAATCTGGAAGCCCTGCAACCCTGGCGCATGGACGCCGACGAACTGTGTCGAGCCCTCCAGGTAGACCCCCGGACCGGGCTCTCCCAGGAAGAAGCCCGCCGGCGTCGCGAGATGTTTGGCCCCAACGCCCTTCCCGAAGCCCGGGGGCCTTCACCGGTGTGGATGTTCCTCTCCCAGTTCACCGAGGCCATGGTCATCCTGCTCATCGTGGCGGCGGCCATTTCGTGGGCCTTGGGTGATGTTAAGGAAAGCATCGCCATCCTGGTCATCGTGGTCCTCAACGCGTTCCTGGGCTTCTCGCAGGAATACCGGGCGGAGCGCGCGCTGGCCGCCTTGCGCAAAATGGCCGTCCCCACGGTGCGGGTCCGACGGGACGGCCACGCCATGGACGTGCCGGCCACGGACGTGGTCCCCGGCGACATCCTCCTCCTTGAGGCCCGTGACGCGCTGGCCGCGGACGCGCGGGTATTGCGCAGCATTTCCCTGCGGGTGGAAGAAGCGGCCCTGACGGGGGAATCCCAGCCCGTGTCTAAGCACGCGGAGCCCATCCCGGTCGAGGGCCTCCCGGTCGCGGAACGGCGCAACATGGTCTTCATGGGCACCTGGGTGACCTACGGCAAAGGAGAGGCGGTGGTTACGGCCACGGGCCTCCAGACCGAGCTGGGCAAAATCGCCCACATGTTGCGCACCGTGGAGCGGGAGCCCACTCCTCTGCAGAAGCGTCTGGCCCGTTTGGGCCGGGATTTGAGCATCGCGGCCGTGGCCCTTATCGTGTTCATCTTCGTCCTGGGCCTGTTGCGGGGAGAGGACCCCCGCTTAATGTTCATCACGGCCATCAGCATGGCGGTGGCGGCCGTGCCCGAGGGCCTGCCCGCGGTGGTGACCATCGCGCTGGCTCTGGGCGCGCAGCGCATGTTGCGCCGCCACGCTTTGATTCGCAAGCTCCCCGCGGTGGAGACCCTGGGCTCGGTGACGGTCATCTGCACCGACAAGACGGGCACGCTGACCCAAAACCGCATGACCGTTACAGTGCTGGACGGCTTCGGCAAGCGCCTGGATGTGGCCCAGGTGGTGCAGGAGCTGCCCCAGGACGACGTGGTGGAGGCCCTGGAGAAGGGCGCCAAGCATCTGGACCCCGACTTCCTCGTCATGCTGGTCACCGGCGCCCTGTGCAACGACGCGGAGCTCCTGCCTCCCGAGAACGGCGAGGGATATCGGGCCGTGGGGGACCCCACCGAGGGCGCGCTGGTGGTGGCGGCGGCCCAGCTGGGGCTTCCCAAACCCCTGTTGGAGAAAATCCTGCCCAGGGTGGCCGAGGTCCCCTTTACCTCGGAACGGAAGCGTATGGTGACCGTCCATCAGGTGCGGCCTGATTTGCTGGCTCAGGACCCTCACTTGGCCTGGTTGTGGGAGACTTTCTTCCGGAACCCGCCACCTCCCTACGTGGTCTTCGCCAAAGGCGCGGCCGATGTGCTCCTCGACCTGAGCGACCGGGTGTGGAAGGACGGCATGGTGCGGCCCATGACCGAAGAAGACCGGCGGACCATCTTGGAAGAGAACGAGCGCTTGGCGGGTCAGGGCATTCGCGTGCTGGGGCTGGCCGTGCGACGGCTGGACACCCTCCCGCCCGACGAACAGCTCCAGGAAGAGGTGGAGCACCACCTGGTCTTCGTCGGCCTGGTGGGCATGATGGACCCCCTGCGGCCTGAGGCCCGGGACGCGGTGCGCACCTGTCAGGAGGCCGGCATCCAGGTGAAGATGATTACCGGCGATCACCCCAGCACCGCCCGGACCATTGCACAGCAACTGGGCTTGATGGACGGCGGGGACCTTCTCACCGGCTTCGCCCTGCACGATATGGACCGGGACGCCCTTGAGAATCGGGTGGAGCGGGTGGCCGTCTTCGCGCGCGTCTCCCCGGAGCACAAGCTCCACATCGTCGAAGCCTTGCAGGACCGGGGCCACATCGTGGCCATGACGGGGGACGGTGTGAACGATGCGCCGGCCCTGAAGAAGGCGGATATCGGCGTGGCCATGGGCATCACGGGCACCGAGGTGGCCAAAGAGGCTTCGGAGATGGTTCTCTTGGACGATAATTTCGCCACCATCGTCGCCGCGGTGGAGGAAGGCCGGGTCATCTACGACAACATCCGCAAGTTCATCAAATACACCATGACCTCCAACACGGGCGAGCTTTTGGTCATGCTCCTGGCGCCCTTTGTGGGCATGCCCCTCCCCTTGCGTCCGCTGCAAATCCTGTGGATTAACCTGGTCACCGACGGCCTCCCGGGCCTGGCCCTGACGGTGGAACCGGGGGAGAAGGACGTAATGAAACGTCCTCCTTACAGCCCGCAAGCCCGCATCTTCGATGGGCCTATGGTCCGGGATATGGGCTTCATCGGGCTGCTCATGGGCCTGGTGTCCCTGGGCGTAGGGTTGTGGTACTACGCGTTCGGCGGGGCGCGCGGGCAGGAAGTCTGGCAGACCATGGTGTTCACCACCCTGACCCTTTCCCAGATGGGGAACGCCCTGGCCGTGCGCAGCTCCAAGGAGTCCCTCTTCACCCTGGGGCTGCGCAGCAACGTCTTCCTGCTGGGGGCCGTGCTGCTCACCTTTGTTCTGCAACTGGCGGTGATTTACCTCCCCGCGTTGCAATCCATCTTCAACACGGTGGCTTTGAAGCCCAGTGAACTGCTCTTGGCTTTGGTTCTGAGCACGGTGGTTTTCTGGGGAGTGGAGCTGGAGAAGGTGTTCGTCCGCCGGGGTTGGCTGAAGGAGTCGTGATGTATGGCCCGTTCTGGATGGGGGTGTTGGGGAATTGCGTTCCTCTTGGGCTGTCTGGTGTGCGGTCCCGTGTTTTGGGCGTCCCGATGGGCGGCCTCCCGGCCTACCGAGGGTCGGCCCACTCCTGAAACCGCGCCTGCGGTGACCTTGTGGGTGACGCCCACGACGCCACCCCGCACGCCGACGCGTACGCCTGTGCTTGAAGTCACCCCGGCTCCCGGGCCCCTCCATCCCGGGGACGCGGTGTCTCCCGAGGCCAGACAGAACCTGGAGGTCTTGCAAAGCGCGCGTCTGCCCGTGCACGACCCCATCGCCTTCACCGAGGCGGTGTTGGGGAGGCCGGTGCAATGGGCCACACCGACTCCCGGCCCCCCTCGCCGGGTGGGCGAGCGGGAGACCTTCTATGTGATGGACATGGAGACCCACCAGGCCTACACCATCACCGCGGAACTGGTCTACGTGACCCCCCACGCGTACTTCTGGGTCGAAGAGGGCGTGCCCTACGACCTGGACGACGTCCGGGCCCTGATGCAGGCTTTCGAGGACCGCATTTACCCCACGACGCGGCGCCTGTTCGGCTCCGAGTGGGTGCCGGGCATTGACGGCGACCCCCGCGTGTACATCCTTTACGTCCGGCGTCTGGGCGGCGGGGTCGCGGGGTACTACGCCTCGTCGGACGAGTGGCCCCCGGCCGTGCATCCCTACTCCAACCGGCACGAAATGTTCGTGTTCTCCGCGTCCTCTTCCGCGCTGGACGACCCTTGGACCCAGGGCTTGCTGGCCCACGAGTTCCAGCACATGATTCACTGGTATCAGGACCGAAACGAGGCCTCCTGGCTGAACGAAGGGGCCTCGGAACTGGCCATGCTGTTGAACGGATACGAGCCCGGCTCCGGCGAAGTGCTCTACCTGAACCAGCCCGACGTGCAACTGAACGCCTGGCCCGACCCCCAACAGGCCTCCACGCTCCCTCATTATCAAGCCGCCTTCCTCTTTTTGCTCTATTTCTGGGAGCGCTTCGGGGACGACGCCCTGCGGGACCTCATCGCCCATGACGCCAACGGATGGGACGGGGTGCAGGCCATTCTGAACCGGTACGCCCCCGGCCTGACCTACGAGGAGGTGTTCCTGGACTGGTTGGTGGCCAACCTGGTGCAGGACCCGACCCTGGAAGACGGGCGTTACGGCTACCGAACCTACACCCTGTCGGACCGTCCCCGGGCCGAGACCCTGGACAAGTGTCCCGGCTCCTGGAAGACCCAGGTTTTTCCCTTTGGCATGGACCTCTATCGCCTGACCTGTCCGGGAACCTGGACCCTGCGGATGGAGGGGGAAGCGCAGGTGGCCCTCTGGCCCACGGAGCCCCATTCGGGGGTCTTCGCCTTCTGGTCCAACTACGGCGACGAGTCGGAAATGCGCCTCACCCGGCGTTTCGACCTGCGGCGCGTCCAGGGTCCGGTGACCCTGTCCTACTGGACCTGGTACGACATCGAACCCAATTACGACTTCGTGTATCTGTTGGCCTCCCGGGATGGGAAGCGCTGGGACATGCTGCGTCCGCCTTCGGCTACAGATGCCAACCCCACGGGCAACAACTACGGATGGGGGTATACAGGAGTCTCCGGCGGTGGTGATACACCGCGGTGGATTCAGGAAGAGGTGGACCTCTCGGCTTATGCCGGCGGGAAGGTGTGGGTCCGGTTCGTCTACGTGACCGACGCGGCGGTGAATCGGGTGGGTTTCCTGGTGGACGATGTCACTCTGGAGGCCCTGGGATACCGGGAGGATTTCGAGGACGGCAACGGCGGCTGGGAGGCCGAGGGGTTCGTGCGGGTCTCGAATCGCCTGCCTGCGGAGTTTCGGTGGATGCTGGTGTATCTGGGTCCTGGAACCACCCGGGTGGAACGCCTGCCGGTGGAAGGGGGCCATCGCGGCCTGGTGACGGTCAACATCCCCGAGGAAGGCACGACTTACCTGTTGGTCACCCTGGTCACCCGGTACACCCGGCAACCGGGCGTGTACCGCCTGGAGATTCAGGCACCGTAAGACGCCTGTTCGGGCGCCTTCCCCAACAAGAACCCGTTGGGCCGGGTTACCTTATCGGTAGTGGTGGGGACCGATGTCCTCCAGGTCCACCCGGTGCTTGGTGAATTGGGGGAGATAGGGTCGGTGGACGGCGAACAGCTCGTTCACCATGTTCCGGATTTCTTCCAGGGAAAGCACCGCGGCCGTGAGGGGGTCGTGGGCGATGGCGTGGAAGATTTTCACCGGGTTTCCCTCCAGCGCACCCTGGATGGCCAGTTCCTCGATTTCGCTGTTGAGCCGGGTGAGCATGGCCACCGGCGGCGGAAGGGGGCCGACCCGCAGGGGATGGAACCCGTGCGCGTCCACCAGGATGGGCACTTCCACGCAGGCCCCGTGGGGCAGGTTGGGAATGAGGTCGGTGTTGGGGACGTTGCCGTGAAACCGGAAGGGTTCGCCTCCGGCCAGGGCGTGGATGATGGGCGCGGCGTATTCCTCGCTCCGCTGCAGGTCCTCAGGGGTCAGGGGGCGCTCCAATTGGGCGCGAATCTCGTCCTTCCAGGTATGTTCCCTCTCCCGGTAGCGCTTGAGGATGTACGCGTACTCGCCGGGGTTCCAACCGGTGCCCTGGGCGATTTTCTCGATGAGGTCGGAGCGTTTTCGGTACCACCAGGTGTACTCGGAGTGATGACCGCTGGATTCGGTGGGGTAGTATCCCAGGTGAAGGAAGGTTTCATTGCGGGCGATTTCCTCCCGATAGACCTCGGGGTTTTCCAGCACCACCCGGCGGAGCAGGGGATAGGCGTCCCGCCCCTTCCAGCGGAAGGTAAGGAACCAGGCCAGGTGGTTGATGCCCGCGGCGGTATAGTCGATTTCCTCCAGGGGCGCGCCAATCCAGCGGGCCAGCATGCGGGCGGTGCGTTGCACCGAGTGGCACAGTCCCACGATGCGGATGGAGGTCAGGCGGCTGAGCGCGCCCACCAGCAGGGCCATGGGATTGGTGTAATTGAGGAGCACAGCCCGGGGACACAGGCGTCCCATGTCCTGCACGATGTCCAGCATGACGGGCAGGGTGCGCAGGAACCGGAAGATGCCCGCGGGGCCGCGCGTGTCGCCCACGTTGATGTCCACCCCGTATTTCTTGGGGATTTCGATGTCGTGGCGCCAGACCTGGGTGCTGCCCACCAGGATGGTGGTGAGGACCACGTCCGCGCCTTCCAGGGCCTGCTGGCGATGGAGTGTGGCCTCCACCCGCGCGTCCGCGCCAAAGGCCTCCACCAGGTGCACCACGGCCCGGCGGCTGAACTCCAGGCGTTCCGGGTCGATGTCCATCAGGCTCAGGGTCACCCTGCGTAGACGGGGGTAGGTGAGCAGGTCCCGTACCAAGCCCCGGGTGAATTCAAAGCTGCCCGCGCCGATGAAGGCGATTTTCTCCACGGCTGGCTCCCATCGGGTAAAATGGAGAATATCTCCCACCATCTTACCACGTGGGAGAGGTGCGACACCGGGTTTCCCATACCGCAGGCGGTGAAAGGCGATGCGCAGGCTGTTCCGTCCGTACGTCCCTCCTACCGAATGGCGCGAGGCGCGGAAGAAGCTTCCCCGGTTGATGTTCGAAGGGCTGTTGTTGGGCGGAACCGGCCTGGGGGTGCTGGCCCTGATTTTTGAAATCGCGGCCGACGCCTTCAGTGTGGCCGCATATCAGACCCTCCTGGCCATCTACGGCGCGCAGGGGTATCACGGCATCGCCATCGCGGCCTTCGGGGTGTTGTCGTTGATGCTCTATTTCGGCATCGTGCCCTCGTATCAGGCGGCCAGTTACCTGCGGCCCAACGCGGGCGGCAGCGGACCCCTGGTGGAATCCATCGGGCCGCCCCGGCTGCGCTGGCTCTCCTGGGTGGGAACCAGCCTGTTCTTCCTGGACGCGATTCTGACCATCATCATCAGCGCCATCTCGGCTTCCGACGTGTTGATGCTGGTGCTGCCGGAGCTCGCGCCCTATCGTCTGCTCCTCGCGGAGATTTTCGCCTTCTTCATCATGGCCGTTCTGGTGCTCATGGGGCCCCGACGGGCCGTGCCCCTCTTCCTCCTGGGCGGCGGCGCGTTCACCATCTTCACCCTGGGAGCCTTGAGTCTCACGACCCTGGCGGCCTGGCGCCATCCGGAGTGGGCCTTCCTCACGGAGGGCATCATCCGCCGGCTGCAGACCGCTCAGGTGGTGGAGCATGTGGTACGGGCCGAGCAGAATTTGAGCACGCTGGCCACGGGCATGATCCTCTACCTGTTCTTCCGCTCCATGTCCAGCGCCATGCTGGGCTTTTCGGGGTACGAGGTCATCCCTGCCAGCGGCAAGCACGCGGCCAAGCCCAAGTGGATGGTGGTGCGCACGGCCCTCACCCTGGCGGCCCTGTTCCTCATCGGTACCGGGGTGATGCAGCTCTACGCGGCCAAGCGCTGGCGCATCCCTGCGACGGAAGGCTACAGCACCCTGCTGATTGAATACGAGATTGTGGCCGCCCAGTGGCTGGGTCGGGGCGTTTCCTTGCAGGACGTCCAGGTGACCGAGGCCGACCGGCAGGCGGCCGAAGCCCTGTACGAGGAATACCTGTTGAGTTTGCGTCGGGGCGTGCCCGGGGAATACGTTCCCCATATCGCCGACCGGGAGGCCTTCCTGCGGGAGACGGCCTACAACATTGCGGTGTCTCGGGCCCTGGCCCAGGCCCTGGAAGGGACGCCGGGCGAGGTCTTCCTTTTCGTGGCCGGGTTGTTGTTGGCGGTCATCTTGCTTTTGGCTCAGGGCGGTGGCTACGTGGGGGGAGCAGCGGTGGCGGCCAATGCCGCGCGGTTGGGGCGCCTGCCCTCCACCTTTTTGGACGACCGCATCGGTATCGTGGTCATTTGGGGCATTTCGGCGGTCCTCATCCCCATCATCCGTTACGTCACGGTGGTGGAAGCTTACTACGCGTTCGGTTTCGTCAGCGCCTTCGTTATCAGCAGTACTGCGGTGTTTTTCGCCCGGGACGACGTACTGCGGGAGAAAGGCATCGAACCTGGTTCCCCCGAGGCGCGGGCGTTGCGCTTTGCCGGTTTGCGCGGTATGGTGGCCAGTTACATCATGTTTCTGGTGCTCGTCTTCATGAAGTGGCATGCCCTGGTGGCCGTAGGGCTGGCGGGTGCCTTCCTCACGATACTGCAATGGGTGGTCGCCCATGGAGGATGGAAAAAGCGAGAGTCGAGGACATTGCTGGAGCGGGTGGTGGCCTCCCGGGGGCTCACGGCGTACACCTCGGGCCTGGAGCGGGCGCTGGACCAGGCCAGGCAGCGGGGCATCGCCGACGCGCTGGAGGATTTGCTGGCCGAAGGACGCATGTACAAGTTCAACGTGGAGAACGACCGCATCCGCCGCCTGGTGGCCTGGGTGTATCGGGTGGACCCCCATTACTTCCGGTTCCGGGAACTGCCCCCCGGGGTGAAACGCTCGGGTTGGGCGCTGGAAGAGGAGCATCTGGAGGAGCCCAGCCTGCTGATGGAAGAAGCCTATGCTCGGGCCTACGCGCGCAAGGAGGAAATCCTCCAGACGGTGGAGTACTACTCCCATTTCGGCATCTTCACCTTCATCGTGAACTACCACATCAACTGGGTAGATGAGGAGAAAGGACGTCCTCCGGAAATCGTCCAGCAAGCCATGTTGAAAATCCTCTTCCCCCTCACCCCCTTCCCGGAGATTTGGGAGCAATACAAGACCTATCGGCATGAACACCTGCCCGAGGCCATCTGGCAGTTCTGCCGGGAGCGTTATCGCTGGGCCAAAGACCAGTGGCCCAATCTGAGCGACCGCATCACTACTATCTGGACCCTTCAAGACTACGGGATGCTCCCCCGGGACTTGGTGGTGGAGATTCTGGTCAAGCCGCCGGACAAAGTGGAGCGCCGGGTGCGCATCTATACCAACCTGGCGGCCCTGCCCCAGGACGCTGAGGACTCCTTCGTGCGCGAAGTGCTGGCCCGGTACGGCAAACCCGCTTCGCGAGACTCGGGGAAGGAGGTCCCC
>WFVP01000336.1 GCA_015491595.1 Anaerolineales bacterium | reverse complement strand
GTTCACGCCGAAAAGGGCCAGGGGCATGGCTTCATACGTGCTCGCGTGTTTGAGCACGGCCTGCTGATGCACGCCCGCAGTGTGGGTGCGGTTGGTCAGGCTCACCGGCTCCTTGAAGGGGACCAGCATATGGAGCTTATCGGCCACCAGCACGTTGAGGGGGTAGGAGAGGTGAATCTGATAGGGCAGCACCCGCTCGTAGTCCTCTTCCAGGAAGAGGTTGAACAGCAGCGCGGTCATGGACGTGATGCCCGAACGCTCGCCGATGCCCAGCACGGTGGTATCCACGAACTGCGCGCCAGCCCGCACCGCGGTCAGGGCATTGACCAGGGCGAAACCCCGGTCGTCGTGGAAATGGACTTCCAGGGGGGTATCGGGGTAGCGTTCCCGAAAGGCCCGTACCCGCTGGCCAACCAGGTCAGGCGTGGCCACGCCCACGGTATCCGGCATGCCCAGCCGGTCCACATAGGGGACCACCTCATCGTACACCCGGAAGAGGTCATCCAAGGGCGTGCGAAAGGCGTCCTCGCCGCTGAAGCGGAGCCAGAGCTCGGGGTGGTGCCGGCGCAGGTCTTCCAGGAGACGGCGGACGCGGCGGGCCACCTCATCCAAGGCTTTGCCGTGATTGTAGCGCTGGGCCAAGGCCGAGGTGCCCATGTAGATATGCAGGCCGTCAAAGCCTGCCTGGAGCGCGCTTTCGATATCCCGGGGGTGGGCCCGCACATGGGCCACCAGGAAAGCGTGGCCGTACTGGGGCGCGAGTTCGTCCCGCAGGGCCTTGAGGGCCTGAACGTCCGCGGCTTCCCGCGGGCTGACCACAGGGGCAAAAAGTTCGATGAATTTGACGCCGTACAAAATCAGACCCCGGAGGATATCGAGTTTATCCTGGCGGGAAAGGTGGTACTTAGCGTAGTCGTGGAGCAGGGGTGACTGCTGACCCTCGCGCAGGGTGGTGTCCACGATTTCCAGGGGGCGGGGACGATAGTGTGGGATACCCATGGGCGAACCTCCTCCTTCCGGGCATTGGCGCGTGCCATAAAGAAAAAGCCCTCCGGCCGGCGACCGGAGGGCGGAAACTTTCCAAGACAGTAAACACCTACCCTTCCCCCGGACCGACCGCGCGGAGGGCGTACCCCTGCTTCTTGGCCTTCTTGGGAAGGGTAGACGGATACATGGCGAGTGTCCTACAACAAGTTGCCCTCTTTGATACCCGCAAAGGTCGCGCTTGTCAAGGGGCGAAAATAGGGAGTGTTCGAAAAATCTCCATACCCTTCATGCAGGCCTGACCGGACACGAGCCCCCGTGAAAAAATGTGAGCACAGCAGCTGCATCGCGACCCTCACATCATCATACTCTTCCCAGCGGCCCAAAGCCCGGTTCGGCCTACGTGAAACTTGGGTCGCCCTTGAGGTTGCAAAATATAGGACGCCGAAAGCGCTCCCTCTTTTCGAACACGCCCAGAGGTGAAATTCAGGCCCCCAACAGACGCCTGAAAATTCCCCCTGCAAGTTGTTCCTGAGGCCGTCCTGTGGTAGAACATCGGGCAAAGGGAACCAGCACGGGGGCAGATGTTGTTTCAAACTTCTCCGGGTTATACCTTAGGATCTCATCATCACCACAAAGGCTTGCAGGCACGCTTCACCCTGCTTTTGTTGTTGCTGATGGCGGGATGCCTCCTGGAGCCCGGACGGCCCCAGGGCGCGCCACCGGACCCGGCTCTAAACCTGACCCCCACGCCCACACGACCCACCCCGACGCCGACTCCCCGCAATCCCTTCCTGCACGTAGACGGAGGGCAAATCCGGGACGGTGAAGGACGCACGGTTTTCCTGCGGGGAGTCAATATGCATACGGACTATTACCGGTTTGAAAAGGACCCCGAAGCTCCCTGGCGTTACGCCACCCAGGGCGATGTGCGCTTCCTGGCCTCCCTGGGCGCCACGGTCATCCGTTTGGGTCTGCACTGGCGGTATTTCGAAACCTCCATGGGTTTCGACCTCATTGACACGTACCTGTCCTGGGCCGAGGAGGCCGGGCTCTACGTCATCCTGGATATGCACGTGGTCCCGCCCGAGGACGACATCCTGGAGGGCAAAATCTGGCAGGACCCCGCCGCGCAGGCGCGCTTCATCGAAATCTGGACCGCGCTGGCGTCTCGTTACGCCAACCGGGAGGTAGTTGCGGGCTACGACCTGTTCAACGAACCCAATCCCCCGGACCCGGAGATGTGGTGGGAACTGGCGGAAAAGACCCGACGCGCCATCCGCCAGGTCGACCCTTATCACATCATCTTCGTCCAGGGTCCTCTGGGAGCCAGACCCGACGTCTACCGCCTGCTTCCCGACAACAACCTGGTCTACTCCTACCACGACTACACGCCCTTCGTCGTGACTCACGCCGGCGCGGACTGGATAAACGATACCCCGGTCCCCACGGATTACGTCTACCCCGGCCGGGTACTGGTGGACGTGGTTCCGGTGGAGCCATCGCCGGAAAGCCCCCTCCTCACGTCGCCCACAGCCTCGTGGCAGTTCTGGCGCAGCGAGGTCTTCCGCGTCCCTGAGGACGACATTTCCTGGGGCTCTCCCCGACTCTTCGGCCGGGGAAACACCGGGCGTGTCTGGTTCGACGACATCCAGTGGTTCCACAACGGCGTCCCCGTCCCGGTGCTCAACGGGCATCTGAACAAGCCCTCGCGTGTACGCCCGGGCCAGCCCGCCAACTGGTTCTTCGAAGGTCACAAGGCCGAAGGGGCCTGGAGTCGCAAAGTCAAGCGCTCGGGGAAGGGAAGCGCCTACCTGGCCAGCCATCACGATGACGGCTACGGGGCCTGGGCCCAAGCTCAGGGCATCTGGACCGAGCCGCTGCTCCAGGTGACTCCTGGCGACACCTTGCAAGTGCAGGGCTGGATTTACGCGCCCGAAAACCGGGGGGAAGTGGGCCTGGGCGTGGTGTATCTCCGGGGCATCTTCAAGGAGTACGACCGGGAACAGCTGTGGGAAAAGATGCGGCCCTATGTGGAATGGGCCCAGACCCATGGCGTCCCCCTGTTCGTGGGGGAATTCGGAAGCATCTCTTCAGCGCCTCAAGGGTCCCGCGCCCGGCTCATCGCGGACAAAATCCAGCTCATGAACGCCGCCGGCGTGCACTGGGCGTTGTGGGCCTACCGCGACGGCTCGCCCCCCTCTTTTGGGTTGACCTGGGACGGAGAATTCGACATGGCCTTGATTCGGATTCTGGAAGAAGGCTTTCGAGCCCGCCCGTAAAAAGCCCCTATCCCCGACGACCGAACTTGCGTTCCAGCAAGTCCACGGGGATGTGTATCATGGTCGGTCGGCCGTGAGGACAGGTGCGGGGGTTTTCACACCGTAACAGGTCCTGGAGCAGGCGCTCCTGGGCCTCCCGGGGCAGCGTCTGTCCCCCTTTCACGGCTAAGCGTTTGCAAATGCGGGCAATCAGTCGGGCCTCCCGGTCGCGAGCCAGGGGCTCCTCGTTCTCCTCGAAATCCTCCACCAACACCCGCAAGGCCGCGGCCGCATCCCCATGGGCCAACACCGCGGGCAGGGCCCGGACCTGGAAGGTGTTGGGGCCGAAAGGTTCCACCTCGAATCCCCAACGCTCCAGGGTCCCCAGGTACCCCTCCAGGACCCGAGCCTGGGGCGGAGGCAGACGGACCACAACGGGTTGGAGCAGGGGCTGCCGGGAAACCTGACCGGTGCGCCGCTGGGC
>WFVP01000335.1 GCA_015491595.1 Anaerolineales bacterium | reverse complement strand
GGCTTCCTCCCATGACCATGACCCGGTCCACGCCCAAGGCGTCCAGCAGACGCAGGTGGACGCGCACCAGGTCGCGGACCGTCAACGGCGGAAAGGTCGGCCCGTAAGGACGTCCCGTGCGAGGGTCGGGGCTCAAAGGTCCGGTGCTGCCGTAGCACGACCCCACCAGGTTCGCGCACAGGACGAAGTATCGTCGGGTATCCAGGGGTTTCCCCGGGCCGATTAAGGCGTCCCACCAACCCACCGGCCCAAAGGCCTGCTCCAGCGGGGAAAGGGTTTTCAGGACCTCGGGGGTGTACTCCCCGGCCACGTGGGCGCTTCCGGTGAGGGCGTGGAACACGAGCACTCGTCCCTCGGCCCGGTCGGGATGAGGCCCGTAGGTTTCGTAACGGATACGCACTTCGGGTAACGAGGCGCCCTGTTCCGTAAGGAAAGGCCCATCTCCCTCAGGATGCCAGAGAAGGATGTCTCGGGGTTGGGGATGGAGGGAAGCCCCCGGACGGGCCGTTGTGGATGCGTATTCGTCCCAATCCAGCGACGCATCGGGAGGAGAAGGCGTGGGCTGTGGGAACATGGGCAACCCTCCTGTGGAAAGTTTGGCCCTGGGAGAGGGCGGCGGACATCTCCCTCCCCCAGGGAGCGCGTCCGGTCACGTGTCGTTTTGGGCGGCCCATAGAGCCTGGTCGAAGTCCTTCAGTAGATCGTCAATGTGTTCGAGGCCGACGGAGACCCGGATGAGGTCGGGTGTGACCCCGGCCGCCCGTTGGGCCTCTTCGGAGAGCTGGGCGTGGGTGGTCGAGGCCGGATGGATGACCAGGGTGCGGGTATCGCCTACGTTGGCCAGATGGGAGGCCAGGCGGACGTGGTCGATGAACTTGCGCGCGGCGGTGTAGCCTCCGCGGACCCCAAAGGTCAAAATGGAGCCCGGTCCGAAGCGGAAGTACTTTTGCGCGCGGGCGTAGGAGGGGTGTTCTTCCAGGCCGGGGTAATTGACCCAGGCCACCGCAGGATGGGTTTTCAACCATCGGGCCAGGGCCAGCGCGTTTTGAACGTGGCGTTCGGCCCGGAGGGAGAGGGTTTCCAGACCCAGCAACAGGAGGAAGGCGTCAAAGGGGCTCAGGCAGGCGCCGATGTCCCGCAAGTTGTCCGCGCGGGCCTTGACGATGAAGGCCGCTGGGCCGAAGGTCTCGACGAAGTTCAAACCATGGTAGCCGGGGGCAGGCTCGGTCATGAGCGGGTAGCGCCCGTTGGTCCAGTCAAAACGTCCACTGTCGACAATGGCGCCGGCGATGACAGCACCGTGTCCGCCAATCCATTTCGTGGCCGAGTGAACCACGACCGCCGCGCCGTGCTCAATGGGCTGGAACAGAGCACCTCCCATGCCAAAGGTGTTGTCCACGAATAAGGCCACGCCCACCGAGGCTGCGGCTTCGGCCAGCGCGTCGAAATCGGGAATGTTCAGGGCTGGGTTGCCAATGGTTTCAATCCACCATAGGCGGGTGCGTTCATCGGTCAGGGCCAGAAATTCCTCGGGCCGCTCTTCCCGGGAGGTGAAGCGCACCTCAATGCCCAGGCGTTCCAGCGTCACCCGAAACTGGTTGACGGTGCCTCCGTACAGGTTGGGCGTGGAGACCAGATTGTCCCCTTTTTGGGCGATGTTGGTGATGGCGATGAACTGGGCCGCGTGTCCGGAAGCCAGGCCTAGGGCTCCCACGCCTCCCTCCAGGGCTGCCAAGCGCTTTTCAAAGACATCGACGGTGGGGTTCATGATGCGGCTGTAGATGTACCCCGGTTCTTTCAAGGCGAAGAGGTTTGCGGCGTGCTGGCTATCGCGGAAGACGTAACTGGTGGTGGCATAAATCGGCACCTGTCGAGCCCCCGTTGTGGGTTCGGGGGTGTAACCGGCGTGGAGCTGGAGTGTTTCGAAGTGGAACGACATACGGCACCTCCTTGGCATGAGCGTGCTTAAACAGCGAGACCTGCGCCACCGCGCCCGGAACAGAAGAGGTTGTCAGACCTCCGGGTCGGGTGGGCAGGTCCGCTTTATTGACAACACATCATGCACGGGGCTTCGAGAATGGAGGCGTGTTTCGAAGGGGAAGGAGGGTGGTATCGAAATCGGACGCTGGCAGACCGTTCCGGAAGCACGCGCACTTTACGCTTCCGTGGTGCGTGAGGAAATCGGATGAGGGTGTGCGGGAACGGCCGTAAGTCCATCTTCGCCTCTCGTGCTCCCTCTCCCTTTGGGAGAGGGGTTGGCT
Organism: Anaerolineales bacterium; assembly: GCA_015491595.1. Lineage (GTDB taxonomy): Bacteria > Chloroflexota > Anaerolineae > Anaerolineales > DRMV01 > S139-71. The sequence goes on along the minus strand of WFVP01000335.1, from coordinate 356 downwards.
TTAATGTACAGATTCATCTCACATTTGTCAAGCGTTTTGGGAGGGGTGTTCGAAAAATCCCCCCCATGCCTTTCGCGCAAGCCTGACCAGGTACGGGACCTCGCAAAACGTGTGAAAACAGCGGCGCAGCCGCTGCCTTACATTCGCTTCTCCGCGGTCCAGGGTCTGGTCAGGCCTGAGCGAAGCTTGGGCTGTCCTCTTGATACTGTTGGAGTGTCAAAAAAGCCCCACATTTTTCGAACACTCCTGCAGGCGTTTTTCAAAATCTAACAAAAGGGGTGTATGTTATAGCCAAAACCGAAGCGAGGGAGGGAAGGCCATGGGTGGCGAGGAGACCCGCAAGAGCCTGTGGGAAG
>WFVP01000334.1 GCA_015491595.1 Anaerolineales bacterium | reverse complement strand
GGGCTGGTGGGCGTGGCTTTGTTCGCAACGCTGGTGCTGCTGGCCCGGGGTGGAGGCCGTCTCGCGCTGGAAGTGGGGGAGGAGGTCCCTCTGGAAGGCGCGGAACACATCCCCATTGATACCCAGCCCGAATACCGCACCCGTCCCCCGGCCTCGGGTCCCCATTATGCCCGCAGCTTGCAGCCCGGCTTCTACGAAGAAGTGGTGCTGAACGAGGTGCCCTATCCCGAAGGATATCTGGTTCACAATTTGGAGCACGGATACGTCATCTTTTGGTACGACTGCAGCCAGCTCACGGATGAAGCGTGCGACGAGTTGAAGGCCCTGATTCAGTCGGTTATGAGCGAGCGTCCCGGGGCCAAGCTCATCGCCTTTCCCTACCCCGGCCTGGAGGCCCCGGTGGTGCTGACTTCCTGGGGGCGCCGCATGGCCCTGCCCAACCCCAACGCCGAGGACATGCGGGCCTTCGTGGCCGCCAATTACAACCGCGCGCCGGAACCCGGCGCACCCTGAGGCGACGCCCTTGCCGGTCTGGGGGACGGGTGGAGGCGCGGGAGGAGGTGTGGCATGGACCGTCAACCCCTGGAGGAGACCCTGGAATGGAAGACCCGAACCTGGTACGGCCTCCCCACCCGTATCGTGGTCTCCTCGCAAAACGTCCATCGGGTGTGGGCCAACGGGCTGTTCCTCCCCCACGTGGGCCTGGTCAACCTGATGTCCCGGCAGGGTTTACCCACCCGCGTCCGTCTGGAACTGACCGCCCGACATGAGTTCGGGCATTTGCAGACCCTGCCTGTGCCTCTGGTCCACTTGCTGTCCCTGGCGTGGGTCTGGTGGCGCAACCCCGCTCCCCGTTGGTGGAAGCTGTTGCTGGCTCTGGTCGCCCACCAGGCCGTATGGGAGCTGGCGGCGGAGGGGTACGTCATCGCCACCGACCCGCGAGCCGTGCGGTTTCCCCGGCCCACCTGGGCCCACCGCCTGTATCGGGTCTTCTGGGCGGGCATGGCCCTGTTGGCCACCGGCGCCACATATTTGTTGAGCCGTTCTGGGCCCTCGGAATAGCCTGCGGATTCCGTCCCCTGTCCCCCATCCTGCCTACAACAAATGGCCTGGTGGGATATGGGCCATTCTGCCCTTGTTCCCGGGGCCGGCCGTTCCTATGCTGAAAGGCGTGAAACCTTACCCTTAGGAGGTCAACGGATGCCCCCGATAGCCTTTTCTGTCACTTTACCCTTCCCTTTTTCCAAGACTTTGGAGCATGTCACCGAGGCCCTCAAAGCCGAGGGTTTTGGCATTCTCACCACCATTGACGTCAAGGCAACGTTGAAGAACAAGCTGGACGTGGATTTTCGTCCGTACCAGATTCTCGGTGCGTGCAATCCTCCTCTGGCCCATCGCGCCCTGAGCTCCGACGCGCGAGTGGGGTTGCTCCTCCCCTGCAACGTGGTGGTGGAGGAGGTGGAAGAAGGCACCCGTGTGTCCTTCCTCAACCCCGAAGCGGCCCTCACCATCGGCGACCTGGCCGAGAACGAAGAAGTGCGCCAGGTGGCGGCGGAGGCCAAGGCGCGTCTCCAGCGCGTGGCCGAGGCGTTGAGCCAACTCGTGGCGGAGGGAGTGTAGCCATGTCGCGCGGATGGGTTTTCTCCCTGTTCGTCCTGGGGGCCCTGGTACTGGCCGCGTGTGCGCCGGGACGTTCGTCCTCGGCCCCGGCCGCGGAGGGTTCGGGACGCGTGGTGAAAGTCGGTTCTGCCGGGACGTACCGGGACATCACCGTGCCCGAGCTGCAGAAGATGCTGGAGAACAAGGATTTCGTGTTCATCAACGTGCACATCCCCTTTGAGGGGAACATTCCGGGCACGGACCTCTCCATTCCGTACAACCAAATCCAGCAACAGGCGGACCGCTTACCCCAGGACAAGAACGCTAAAATCGTGGTGTATTGCCGTAGCGGTTCCATGAGTGCCATCGCGGCCCGGACCCTGGTGCAGATGGGATACACCAACGTATACAACCTGAGCGGGGGCATGATTGCCTGGACCCAGGCAGGCCTGCCCCTGGAGACCACGCCTTGACGTTGTTTACCCATCCTTAACCCCACACCCACCTCCGCTTGCGGCGGCCGGACAGGCCGCCGCAATGCTTTTTCGGAGACACCCCACAACAGGACCCTCTCGCGTTTCCTCACCCCACCAGGGTTTTTGCACGTTCTTGCAAAACTAGCCCTTTTCAAGGTGATTGGCCACGTGACGCGCAGGCCTCCTCCGGCTCAGGACCGCAGG
>WFVP01000333.1 GCA_015491595.1 Anaerolineales bacterium | reverse complement strand
CCGCGGTAAAGGAAGAGGCGCATGTCCGTTGTAGATGAAATCAAGGCTCGAATCGACATCGTGGAGCTGATCGGCGAAACCGTCGATCTGCGGCGTTCCGGGAAGAACTACGTGGGCTTTTGCCCCTTCCACCCCAATACCCGGACGCCGGCCTTCGCGGTGTTCCCCGAAACGGGCACCTGGCGGTGTTTTGGGCAGTGCAACACCGGTGGGGACGTTTTCACCTTCGTGATGAAGAAAGAGGGTTGGGACTTTCGCCAGGCATTGCACTATCTGGCCGAACGGGCGGGGATTTCCCTCAAGGAAGGCACGGGGGAGCAGGAGGCAGGCTCCCTGAAGCAATGGCGTGTCCTGCTGGAAGAGGCTGTGGTGTTCTACCAGCACCATTTGCACCAGCCCGCAGGCCGGGAGGCCCTGGCCTATTTGCAGAAGCGGGGGCTGACCGCGTCCACCCTGGAAGCCTTTGGCCTGGGATACGCCCCGCGGGAACGGGATGCCCTGGTGCGCTACTTCGCGGGCAAGGGTATCGCGCCGGCCACCCTGGCGGAAGTGGGCCTGGCCCGGATTGACGAGGCGACGGGCGAGGCCCGGGACTACTTCCACCATCGCATCATGTTCCCCATTCGGGACCCCCAGGGCCGTCCGGTGGGCTTCGGAGCGCGAACGCTGGACCCGGATGGGGTCCCCAAGTACCTCAACACCCCGACTACCCCGTTGTTCGACAAGGGACGGCTCCTGTACGGCCTGGAGCGCGCGGGGAAGGCCATTCGTCGCAAGGACCGGGCGGTGTTGGTGGAAGGGTACATGGATGTGCTGGCCCTGCACCAGGCGGGTTTTGAGGAAACAGTGTCCTCCATGGGTACGTCGCTGACGGCCCATCAACTGCGGCGCCTCAAGAACCTGACCCGGAACGTGTACCTGGCGCTGGACCCGGACCCCGCAGGCCAGCGGGCCCTCTGGCGCAGCCTGGACGTGGCTCGGGAAACCGCAGCCGAAACCCAGGTCACTCTGGACGCCCGGGGGTTGCTGCGCTACGAGCAGCGGTTGCAGCTCAACCTGCGGGTGGTGGTCCTGCCCGAGGGCAAGGACCCGGACGAAATCGTGCTGGAGGACCCGGCCCACTGGGAGCGGCTTTTGGCCCAGGCCCGCCCTCTGGTGCTGTACTTGATGGACCTCATGGCCCAGACCCTGGACATGGACGACCCCAAGGAGCGGGCCCGGCTGGCCGAGACCATGGTGCCCCTCATTCGTCTGGTGGGGAATCCGGTGGAGCAGGAGGCCTACTTCAAGGAGTTGGCCGAGCGGGTCCGGGTGCCGGTGGAGCGACTGAGGACCTGGCGTCCCGCGGCTCCGTCCCGCAGGACCTCTCCGGCCCGGGGTACCGCGTCCGGGAGCCTGGCCGGGCCTTCCCTGGCGCCGCCCATGTACCCCGTGGTGAACACGGGCCTGCAGGAGCGTTTCATCCTGGCCGTGCTGTGGCATCAGCCGGACTTGCTGACCCAGGTGCAACGCACTCTGCGGGAGCGCCAGCAGGAGCCCCTTTCAGAAAAGGATTTCCAGGAGGAGAGCCACCGGGAGGCGTGGCGCCTTCTGGAGGATGCGCACCGTCAGTTCGGTCCGATTCGAACCTTTCTGGAGACCCAGTCCCAGGCCCGAGGGCTGGAATGGTTGGTGCAGGAATTTCAGACCCTCATGGAGGCTTTGCAGCGGGCCGAGACCCGGATTCCCATGGCCTCGACCACCCTTTTGGTGCGGGAAATCGTGCGCATGACGTCCTATTTGCGTATTGCCCGAATTACCCAAGCCGTCCATCATTTGGAGCAGATTTTGCGGGACCATTCGCAACCCTACGATGCCGACGTGCTGGCGCAGTTCCAGCACCTCACCCAGCAACGACGCCGCATTGAGCAGGTGCTGGCCCAACCCCAGACGACAGGAGTGGTCTCATGATTCTGCGAGCCGATCTGGATTTGCCCGAAGAATTCGCGCCTTCGCCTCGCGACCTGGAAGAGGAGGAAGCATTGTTGGAAGCAGAACTGGCGGCCCTGGAGGCTGGGATAGGCGGGCCTTCCGACCCCGTCTATCTGTACCTGCGGGAAATCGGAAAGCACGAATTGTTGACCGTGGACCAGGAGTTCTGGCTGGGCACCATGCTGGAGGCCGAGCGGCAGTTCTCGGTGCTCCAGGAGACCTTGGAACAGCAGGGGGAAACCTCCCTGCGCCACCTGTACGTGGCCGTGTTCAAGGAAATGCGAGCCTCGTGGAAGCGGGTACAGGAGGATGCTTCCCGTCTGAAGGTGGACCCGCCGGAGCTGCTCATGTTGCTGGAAGAGGCCCAGTGGTTGCAGCAGTATACAGGACAGGAGAAGAAGGGTTCCCGGGTGCGGGCGTATCTGAGCCAGGGGCCCTGGGGGAAGAGCAAGCGCTGGGACGCGTACGCGCAACAGGTGTTCCTGGTGTACATGTGGGCTTATACCCTGCCCCAGGCGTCCCTCTCGTGGCTGGTGAAGCGGGTCAAGAAGCGTCCCACCCTTCCCCGAGCATCCACGTTCGAGGAGGCATTGCCCGACGACGCGGCCCTGGAGCAGGCCGTGGAAGCCCTGCGCCACCGGGCCAAGCTGGCCCAGGATATGATGGTACGCTCCAACCTGCGGCTGGTGGTCAGCGTAGCCAAGCGCTATCTGAACCAGGGCGTGCCCTTCTTGGACCTGATTCAGGAAGGCAACCTGGGCCTGTTGAAGGCGGTGAGCAAGTTCGACCCTGCCCGGGGTTACAAGTTCAGCACCTATGCCACCTGGTGGATTCGCCAGGCCGTGACCCGTTCCATCGCGGACCAGGCCCATACCATTCGGGTGCCCATCCACCTGATGGAGAGCTACCAGCGGCTCAATCGTCTGCGCCAGGAGCTGGTGCAGAAGCTGGGGCGGGAGCCCACCATGGAGGAACTGGCCCTGGAGGCGGGATACGTGGACGAACGGGACGCGGAGATGATTCGCGAGGCCTGGGAGAAGGGGAAGCCCTTGCCGCCGTACCTGCAACAGCGATTGAAGCAGGCGGTGGAGAAGGTGCAGCTGGTCATGCGGGTGGCTTCGGAGCCCCTGTCCCTGGAGTCGCCCGTGGGCACGGAAGAGGAGAGCCAGCTGGCGGATTTCATCCAGGACGAGCAGGTGGAGCATCCCGCGGACCAGATGATGCAGGAGCTCTTGCGGGAGCAGTTGCGCAACGCCCTGGCCGCGCTCAGCGAACGGGAGCGTCAGGTCATCGAGCTCCGGTTCGGTCTGGTGGACGGCAAGATGTACACCCTGGAAGAAATCGGGAAGATGTTCAACGTGACCCGGGAGCGGATTCGCCAGATCGAAGCTCGGGCCCTGCGCAAACTACGACATCCCAGCCGTAGCTACCGTTTGCGGGATTACCTCTAACCCCAGCCGTGGACGGAGATGGAATCCCAAACTCCGGTCCGTTTCCCCTCCTACACGCCGGGCGGGACCTCCTGGCGGAGGTCCTTTCTTCGCATTTTGTTCTGGTTGCTGGGTATTGTGGTCCTGGGGACCGCGGGGTATCGTTGGCTGGAGGGGTACTCCTGGCTGGAAGCCCTGTACATGACCGTGATTACCCTGTCCACCGTGGGCTATGGGGAGGTGCGTCCCCTGTCCGACACCGGTCGTGCGTTCACCATAGGCCTCATCCTATTGGGGGTGGGCACGGCGGCTTATCTGTTCACCACACTGGCGGAGTACATTGTGAGCGGGGAGCTGGAAGGCACCTTGCAACGGAGGCGGTGGATGGCCCAGTTACGCTCGTTGCATCAGCACTACCTGATTTGCGGTTTTGGACGCATGGGGGCCCAGGTGGCCATGGAGTTGAGCGCTCTGGGCATGCCCTTCGTGGTGCTGGAGCGCCGTCTGGAGGAGGTGGAGCAGGCCCGACGCGCGGGTTACCTGGTGGTGGCGGGTGACCCCACCGAAGAAGAGGTATTGGAGGCGGCCCAGATATCCAAGGCCCGGGGACTGGTGGCCGTGCTGGATACCGACGCCGACAACCTGTTCCTGGTGCTCACGGCCCGCAGCCTCAATCCAGACCTGTTCATTGTGGCCCAGGCTTTGTCCGAGGCTACCGAGACCAAGCTGTACAAGGCCGGGGCGGACCGGGTGGTCACGCCCTTCGTAATGGCCGGGCATCGCATCACCAGCTTGCTCATTCGGCCGTACGTGGTGACCTTTCTGGACGCCGCGCTGCGGAGCGAATCCTTGGAACTGTGGCTGGAGGAAGTGCGCGTCGCCCCCGATTCGCCCCTGGTGGGCAAGAGCCTGGCCGAAGCCGACATCCGGGCCAAAACCGGCGCCAACGTGCTGGCCATCGCCCGGGGCGAGGCCCAGATGGACTGGTCCCCCACCCTGCGCATTCAACCCAACGACGTCCTCATCATCCTGGGACGCCGGGAGCAGATTCTGGAAATCGCCCGCCTGGCCCGGGACGAACGTCTGGTGCGGCTGCTGAGCCGCGGTCCTGAAGGTCGGGCCTGGGCCCGGCGTTTCCCGTTGCGTTTCCCCCGCCGCAAGCGCGAATAGACGTCACGCCTCTTTGGGGCTGCGGTACATCACCCGGAACCCCCGTTTGCCGATGTGCAAGATGTCCCCGGCCTCCAGGGCCAATCCCGTGGAGGACACGGGCGCGTAGTTCACCCACGTCCCGGCCACCGAACCCAGGTCGGCCACGTAGTATCGCCGTTCCTGGGCGTCGTACCAGAAGCGGGCATGACGGGGGGAAATCGAAGGGTCCTCCAGGACCCAGGAGGCCTGTTCGGGGTCGGAGCCGACCACTACCTCCCAGGCGTGCATCTCAAAGGCGTCCTCTTCCTCCCTTTCCAGGGGGAGGAACTCCAGCACCCGGTCCGGGGGCTGGACGGCCGGTCCGGTGCTCGTCGGGCGTGGAGGATGGGCCCGGGGTATGGGGCCTCCCCGACGTCGCCGGTACTCCGTCCAGGAGCCCCAGAGCAAGACCGCGACGAGCACTGCGCCGCTGATGCCCAGGAGCATGTAGGCCCAGGGGAAGCGACTGGGCTGGAGCGCGAGGTCTTCGGCCACCGGGGGCGGAGGTGTGGCCTCGGCAATCTGAATGCGCACCGGGAAGGGGGGCGTGCTTCCCACCAGGCCGAACGCGTCTTCCACTTCCAGGCGCACCGTCCGGGTTCCGGGCTCGGTGTAAGGCGTGAGGTCCCAGAGGATTTGTTCGAAGGGGGGACCGGTGATTTCGACCACGGGCTCCTCGTCCACGTAGAACACCGCGCGACGCAGTTCCCGCTGGATATCGTCGGGGAACTCCACGTGGAAAGGCAGACGCCATTGGGTGGGCTTGAGGGCTTCCGGGGTGCCCTTCTCCTCGGGGCGCGCGTAAACGCGGACGATGGTTTCGGGCAGGTTTTTGAGCACCGGGACAGGGGGCTGCAGGTTGAGGGGGAACAGGAAGGCCGGAGAACGGCTGCTCTGGTTCTGCCAGGCGACCTCGACCTGCAGGTGGACTTCTCCTCCCTCCCGCCGCTGGGAGAGGTACTCCAGGACGTACAGGCGGTCCCGACGGGCGAAGGTCTCCTTCAAGTCGGGCAGCACTTCCGTGCCTGAGAACACCAGGGCCTGGCCCTGGGTCTGTTGGGTGAAGGTTTGCCAGATGGGAAGCTGGTTCTCCGCGTTGGCCCGCGCGCCCACAATCCAAACGGAGACCTGAACGTTCTGCGCCTGGGCCTGTCCTACCAGCGCGGTCAAACCATTCAAGTAGGCTTCGTCCAGAGGCGCGGTAATGAACAACACCGTGCGCCCCATGCCCGGTCGGGGCGGCTCCTGCTGGGCCAGACGCAGTCCCTCGACCAGGGGGGCCAGACTGGGAGCCCGTTCCTCCCGGGGCGGGGTGTAAGCCTGGAGGACCTCCAGGATTTGCGCCGGGTCGTCACTCTGGGGGATTTGGGGCCCGCCGGCCACCACCAGGCTGATTTGGTGCCGGCCTTTGGGTACGGTTTCCAGCCAGCTGCGCAGTTGGTAGAAGATGTATTCGTAGCGGCTCACCCCCCGGTTGTCGCGGATGGTGAAGGACTTGGCCGGGTTGAGGACCAGGACCACGTGCATCCCCGGCGAGAAGGTCCGAAGGTTCTGCAGAGGCACCGGTTGACCGTCTTCCAGCACCGTGAACGCCTCTCGGGGGAGGTCCGGCGGCACCTGCTGGGTTTGATGGTCCCAGACCCACACCCACGTCTCCACCGCGGGGAAGCGCGCGGCCTCTACATGGACCACCCGAATCTCCAGGGGAAGGGAGGTGGCCGCCCGGACCATCCAGGGCCCTCCTCCCAGGCCCGCGGCCAGGAGAAGAACGAGCAAAATGCCCATGGCCCGGGCGCGAAGGCCCCGGGTAACATGGGAGCATGTATCCTGCGGGAAGGGAAGACGAGACATCGGCGTTCGCTCCTGGTACGTACACTCGGACCATGCCCGATATCGGCCCCGGTTTCGGACGCAGCCCGGGGAAGAGCCCAACCAGGCAGGGGAACCCCCGGACCGACTTCCTCGGGGCCCGTGCCGGTTTCGAGTATACTGGAAAGGCCGTTTTCGTGGAGGTGCAACCGTGGCTTTTACGAGGGTCGCCCAACGCCCGTGGTTCGTTGTCGTCGTGCTTCTGGCCGGCCTGGTGTTGGCCGCGTGTACGGTGGGACGGGTGCCTCCCACCGTGGTCGTGACCGTGGAGCCGTCCCCGGAGGTTCGGGTGGTCACGCCCACGCCGCCACCGCCTCCACCCCCCGTCTTGGTGTTGTGCTACGGACAGGAGCCCCGCTCCCTGTACCTTTACTCCGGTCAGCTCAATCTCACGGCCTGGAACCTCCTGGAATTGCTGTACGACGGTCCCATTGACTACCGGGACTACCAGGACGTGCCCGTGATTCTGGAGCGGCTGCCGTCCCTGGAGAACGGCGACGCGGTCATCGAGCCGGTGACGGTGCGCCTGGGGGAGACCATCGTGGATGCCGATGGCCGGGTGGTGCGTCTGCAGCCGGGCGTGCGCTACCGGCCTGCGGGTTGCACCTCCGATGAGTGCGTGCGCACCCTGGGACCGGACGAGGAAGAGGCTGTGTTGGACCGGCTGACCGTGCGCTTCCGCCTGCGCCGGGACGTGCGCTGGTCCGATGCCTGGGGCGTGACGGCCGAGGATTCCGTGTTCTCGTATCAGCTGGCCCGGGCCAAGGGAAGCACGCCTCTGAACCCCTGGTTGCTGGACCGAACCGCGTCGTATCGCGCGGTGGACACCTATACGGTGGAATGGCAGGGCCTTCCGGGCTTCGTCAACAACACCTACTGGCGCAATTTCTGGAACCCTCTGCCCCGGCATCGCCTCAAGAAATACGTGCTGGACGAAATCGCCTCCCTGGAGGACGTCCATCGCCGGCCCCTGGGATGGGGTGCGTACCAGCTGGCCGAATGGGAGCCCGGCAAGCGGATGGAATTCGTGCCCAACCCGTACTACTTCCGCCGGGACGAGGGCCTCCCCCGTTTTACCAAGGTCATCGTGCGCTTCTTTGACAACCCCGAAGAAGGCCTGGCCGCGCTCATGACCGGGGAGTGCGATTTCGTGTCCGAGACGGTGGGGCTGGAACACCAAACCAAGTTGCTCTTTGCCCTGGAGGATTCCAACAAAGTTCAGGTCTCCCTGGCCCCCGGACCGGCCTTTGAGCACCTGGGTTTAGTGCTCTACAACCAGGCCCTGGACGACGGTTTGCAGTACCGGGACCCCGGTTCGCCCCTTTATGACGAAAACGTGCGCAAAGCCGTCGCCATGTGCATCAACAAGGAGGCCATCATCCAGGAAGTGTATGGCGGTTTTGTTCAGTCCTACACCACGTACCTGCCGCCGGACCATCCCGCCTTCGCGGGAGACCAGGTGCCTGCATACCCCTATGACCCCCAAGAAGCCCAACGCTTACTGGAAGAGGCTGGCTGGGTGGACCACGACCGGGACCCCACGACTCCTCGTGTCTTTCGCAAATCCTCCTTGTGGGTCCGTTATGGCCAGCCCCTGGAGTTGACCCTGGGCACGACCCAGGCGCCCCTGCGCCAGCAGGTGGCCCAGCGCATCGCGGCCGACCTGGCCCAGTGCGGCATTCGGGTCAAGGTGCAGACCTACCCGGCCCAGGAGTTTTTCGCTACAGGTCCTGAGGGGCCCGTGTTCGGACGACGCCTGGATATGGCCCTCTTCGCCTGGACCCTGCGCCCGGAAATCATGTGTCATCTCTGGATGACGGAAGCCATCCCGGGGCCGCCCGAAGCCACGGTGGACGATGTGCTGTGG
>WFVP01000332.1 GCA_015491595.1 Anaerolineales bacterium | reverse complement strand
GTCCTTTTGCCTCGTGTTCGCAGATTCCGCAGTGTATTGGTTGCAGAAATTGTACCGCAAGACGGCCCGCTGCCAAAATGGACCGGGGACGTTCCCAGGGTTTTTCACTGTTCTAACAGAAGGGTGAAGCCATAGGGGCCGCCCTTTTCGCTTAGATCGAACCGGGCTCAGGACCATAAGGAAGAAAGAATTTGTGTGGGGCGGCTTCGCCGCCCCACATAAATTTATCTTCTCCCCACGGTCCTGAGCCCGAGGAGGCCTGCGCGTCACGTGGCCAATCACCTTGAAAAGACCTGGTTTTGTAAGAACGTGCAAAAACCCTGCCCTGAAGTCAGGACATGAGTTAGAACAACTCAACGCAGTCAGGGATTTTCCTTTGAAAGCATGGGTCTGGCTGGATACGGAACCGCAGGAAAGAGAGAGTCCCCTTACCCCACGGGGAATCCAAAACGTTGCTGTAAGGAGATGAGGGCCCAATATGCGGCAATGGCCATCAGCGCGCTGATAGGGATGGTCAACACCCAGGCCACCACCATGTCCCGCACCACGCCCCAGCGGACCTTGGTCAGGCGCTCGGCCGCGCCCGCGCCCATGATGGCCGAATTGAGCACGTGGGTGGTGCTCACCGGGCCGCCCAACCACGCGGCCAGGCCGATGACCGCGCCGCCGGCCGTCTGGGCCGTGAACCCATGCACCGCCCGAATGCGGAAGATGCGCCCACCCAGGGTGCGAATCAAACGCCAGGCGCCCAAGCCCACGCCCAGGGCAATGGCCCCCGCACAGGCCACCACCACCCAGAGGGGAACCTGAAAGGTGGACAACCGTCCAGCCAGCATGAGGGCCAGGACCATGATGCCCATGCTCTTCTGACCGTCGTTAGAGCCATGGGTGAGGGCCAGAAGGAAGGAAGTCAGGGTTTGCCCCCGTCGGAAGAAGAGGTTGATGCGGGGGGTGGCGTTCTGCAGGGCCCAGAACCAGAAGCGCATGAGCAAGTACCCGGCCAGAAAGCCCAAGATGGGGGAGAGGAAGAGGGCGATGAGCACCTTCTTCAAGCCCTCCCAGGAAATCCCCATCATGCCCTGGAGCAGGAGAGTGGGTCCCAGCAATCCCCCCACCAGGGCGTGGGAAGAGGACGAGGGAATGGCCAGCCACCAGGTGAGCAGGTTCCAGAGAATCGCGCCGGTGAGGCCGGCAGCGAGGGCCTCCAGAGTCAGCCCTTGAGGATTGAGCAGGTCGGCGCCCAGGGTCTTGGCCACCGCGACGCCGAAGAGAAAGGGACCGATGAATTCCCCCAGGGCCGTCCAGAGCAGGGCCACCCGTGGGCGCATGGCCCGGGAGGAGATGACCACGGCCACCAGACTGGCGCTGTCATGAAACCCGTTGAGGAAGGCGAAGCACACTGCCAGAGCCAGCACCGTGTACAGCATCCGTCCATGCCTCCCGAGGTCGGAGAAAAGAAAAGGCCCGGCCTGGCCCCTCTTATGGGACCAAGCCGGGCCCGACGTTTCGCCCCTACGCCGACGCCGGTTGTTGCTTGAAGGAAGGCGTCGGCTTCTTGGGATGCGGAGGCGGGAAGATGGCCTCGAACTCTTCCCGGGTCAGGGTCTCCTTCTCCAACAACGCCTGGGCCACCCGGTCCAGGATGTCCCGGTATTGGGTGAGGATGGCCTTGGCTTTGTCGTAGGCCTTGCGCACCAGCTTCTGGACCTCTTCGTCGATGCGCTGGGCCACGGCCTCCGAGTAATCCCGCATTTCGTGCAGGTCCCGCCCCAGGAAAATGAGCCCTTCGCTCTTACCGAAAGTCATCGGAGCCAGGCTTTCGCTCATCCCAAAACGGGTCACCATGGTACGGGCCAGTTGGGTGACCCGTTCCAGGTCGCTGGCCGCCCCCGAGGTGATGTCGTCAAAGACCAGCTCCTCGGCCGCGCGGCCGCCCAACAGGCTGACCAACTCGGCGAAGAGCTTCTTGCGGGAGACCAGCATCCGGTCTTCCTCGGGGAAGGACATGGTGTACCCGCCTGCCATGCCCCGCGGGATGATGCTGATTTTGTGCACCGGGTCGGCCTCCGGCAGAGCCTGCATGACCACTGCATGACCGGCTACGTGGTAGGCGATGATGCGCCGCTCTTCTTCGGACATCACCCGGCTCTTGCGTTCCGGCCCGGCCACGACCCGTTCGATGGCCTCTTCCAGTTCCCGTTGGGTGATTTTGTCCTTCCCCCGCCGCGCGGCCAGGATGGCCGCCTCGTTGACCAGGTTCTCCAGGTCCGCCCCCACAAAACCGGGCGTTGCCCGGGCGATAGCCTCCAGGTCCACATCGGGGGCCAGGGGTTTGCCCCGGGTATGAACTTTCAAGATGGCCAGGCGCCCTTTCAGGTCGGGGCGGTCGATGACGATGCGGCGGTCGAACCGGCCGGGGCGCAGCAGGGCAGGGTCGAGGATGTCGGGCCGGTTGGTGGCGGCCATGACGATGATGTTGGTGTCGGTGTCGAACCCGTCCATCTCCACCAGGAGCTGGTTCAACGTTTGCTCCCGCTCGTCGTGACTGCCACCCAGTCCGGCACCCCGCTGGCGGCCCACGGCGTCGATTTCGTCCAGGAACACAATGCACGGCGCGTGCTTGCGGGCCTGGGCGAAGAGGTCCCGCACCCGGCTGGCGCCCACGCCCACGAACATCTCCACGAATTCCGAGCCCGAAAGGGAGAAGAAAGGTACGCCGGCCTCGCCGGCCACGGCCTTGGCCAGCAGGGTTTTCCCTACGCCTGGAGGACCCACCAGAAGCACCCCTTTCGGGATGCGGGCCCCCAGACGCCGGAACTTCTGCGGGTCCCGCAGGAACTCCACCACTTCTTTGAGCTCTTCCTTGGCTTCTTCTGCGCCCGCGACGTCGTCAAAGGTCACCGAGGGACGGTCGTGCAAGATGAGCCGGGCCCGGCTCTTGCCGAAGTTCAGCGCCGCGTTATTGCTCCCCTGCATCTGGCGCAGGAAGACCCAGAACAGGCCCACGATGAGGATGAGGGGGAGCAGGTTCCCGATAAGGCCCAGGACGTCTCCCCAAGGACTGGGCGGTACGATTTCGATTTTGATGCGTTCGGGATCCAGGTCTTCCGGCGTAACACCCAAACTGGTCAGTTGGGTGAAGAATTCCGGCTGGCTCACGCTGTACGCCACCACCCGTTTCCCGTTGTTGTACGTCACCACCGCCCGGTTCTCGTAAACCGTAACCTCGGCCACCTTCCCCGCGCGGATATCCGCAGCCAGCTGGTTCAAGCCGATGTTCTCCTGCCGGCTGCGGGAGAGGCCATTGAACATGGCGAAGACGAAAGCCAGGAAGAGCACGATGAGCAAAAGGGGAGTGAAGGAGAAGGATGCACTTCCCGGTCGTTCTTTCGGATCCACCGATACCCTCCAAAACCATTGAGTCCAAAACAGACCAACATGCGTTGGCCCGATGAGATTATACCATCGGGGCTTTCCAATGGCGCATGGGGGTTTTTAAGGAAAGGCCATGGGCCGAATGGCCCGGAGGAACGCGACCGTTCTTCATCCAAGTTCTGTGGCCTTGCGCAGGTCTTCACACCTTCCGCCCTCCGTCATTGTACGCAAAATTGTGAGGCAGCAGCTGCGCCGCTGCCCTTCACATTATTTTCTTGTTTCTAAGGTCCCGCACCCCGTCAGGCCTGCGCGAAACGCGGGTGTCCTTTCTGAGCAAGGGTGACCATCCTTGCCGTCCAAACTTTCGTCCGAACCTCAGCGCTTGTTTTCTTGACCCGGATAGTTTGACATCGTACAATCGCAATTGTTGAGGAACTCAGGAAGGCAACCGGGCATGTTGAACGAATGGCAAAGTCGCTTTCAAGCATGGGCCCGAGACATGGGCGTTGACGATGTGTCCGGTGCAGAGCTGGTCCACTGGATACGCATGGTCCATGCCGCCTACACCCGGGCCATCGAAGCCCACCTGGCCCCCATCGGGCTCTCGGGACCCCGCCTGCGCATCCTGGTCTTCCTCTTCATGCACCAGGCCTTGAGGGACGATGAGGGTATCTCACCCTCTCTTCTGGGACGCTGGCGGGGCGTGTCCAAAAGCACGATGAGCATCCTGCTGCGCGGCCTGGAGGAGGAAGGATGGATTACCCGCACGGTGGACGCCCAGGACCGACGACGGGTGCGCATCCGCCTCACGAAGAAGGCGCGCGCCCTGATTGAACGCCATGCGCCCCAACACCTGCGCTTCCTCAACGAACTGGCCGCGGTGCTCTCCCCCGAAGAGCGAGAGCATCTGACCCGGTTGCTGCGCAAGCTTTATCAGGGGCTACGGGAACGGGCCGGCAGCCCTTGCTCCCCGGAACCCCTTTCGACCCTTTCCCCATCCCAGGAGTGAACCATGCGTCGCGGACTGCTTTTGCTGGTGGTCGTGCTCATCCTGGGCGGCGTGGGCTACTGGTGGGTGGCCCTGCGGTCGTCCCAGACCCCGACGGGCGCTGCCCTCTGGCGAACCGAGCCGGTGCGACGGGGGGACCTGCGCCCTGAAATCGCCTCCACAGGGACCGTGGTCGCTGCCAAGTCCACGCTCCTGGTCTGGCAGGCTTCGGGCCGGGTGGCCTTCATCGCCCCCCTGGGGCAAACCGTGGGTGCAGGAGAGGTGGTCGCCCGTCTGGCCGAGGACTCCTGGCCCCAGGCGCTGGTCTCGGCCCAGGCCCAGCTGGTGGATTTGCGACAACAGTTGGAACGCCTGCAGGTGGTGGGCGAAGCGCAGGCGTGGCAGCAGCTGGCCGAAGCGCGCTACCAGGAGGACCGCGCCCGAAAGAATCTGGAATCCATCTACGACCGCATCGCGGATGGAGAAAACATCAGCGACATTACGGTGGAACGTTACGAAAGCGCCAAGGCCCTGGCCACGGCCCAGCGGGAATACGCTGAGAAGGTGTATGAGGCCTGGCAACAAGGAGAGGCCCCGGAGCTCCAATCGTTGCAGGCTCAAATCGCCGCCCTGGAAGCCCTCCTTCGCACGGCTCAACTCACCGCGCCTTTCGCCGGCACGGTGACCTGGGTCTATACCCCCGAAGACACCATGGTTCAACCGGGAATGCAAGCCCTTCGATTGG
The DNA here is from genome assembly GCA_015491595.1 of Anaerolineales bacterium. Classification (GTDB taxonomy): domain Bacteria; phylum Chloroflexota; class Anaerolineae; order Anaerolineales; family DRMV01; genus S139-71. The sequence goes on along the minus strand of WFVP01000332.1, from coordinate 413 downwards.
ACGATTTGCGCACGCTGTACGTCGAGGCGGACATCAACGAATTTGACGCTGCCCAGGTCCAGGAGGGCCAGGAAGCCACCTTCTCCTTCGATGGCATTCCGTACACCCTGTTCCATGGCGTGGTCGAAGAAGTGGCCCTGGTGGGCACCGTGGACCCCCAATCGGGTCTCATCCAGTTCCAGGTGCGCCTTCGCATGACGGACCCCGACGAGCGCATCAAGCCGGGCATGACCGCCGCGGTGACCATCTACGGTGATGTGCAAAGGGAGGTGCTGCTGGTGCCCAGCCGGGCCATTCGGGTCGTAGAAGGACAGCCGACGGTGTACGTCTTGCGGGACAATGTGCCCACGCCGGTGCCCGTCAAACTGGGCCTGAGCTCGGAGGCCTATACGCAGGTGGTCGAAGGCGAGCTC
>WFVP01000331.1 GCA_015491595.1 Anaerolineales bacterium | reverse complement strand
ACCCTGGCGACCGGACGTGACGTATCAAGGGGCGTTGCGTCTGGTGGTGCCTCCGCCGGGCGCGTTCCAAAATCTGGACTTCTATGGCCAGGCCACCCATCCCGAGGAAGTGGACATGCGCTTTCGCCTCCCCGGTCTGGAATTCGTCGAAGGGGATATTCTGGAAGGCGCTCTGCACCTCAAGGCCCGGCAGCCCATCAAGGGGAGGAGCCTGCGCATCGTGTTGTCGGTGCGGGAATTCATCCGCTACCGGGGAATCACCATGCCCGGCTTGACCTTCTCCGACTACGAGCACGAGATTCCCGACATGGAATACCACGCGCGGGTGGCGGATATGACCCTGGCCCAACCCTTCCAGATGCAGGCCGGCGAGGAACGGGCCTTCCCCTTCCGTATCCAGCTGCCCCGCTTAGGGAAGCCCACCTGCCAGGCCTGTGGGGAGGGCGGAACCATCCGCTGGACCCTTCAGGGCCTGGTGGACCGCCCCTGGAAACGGGACTACCGTGTGGAGCAGGAAATCTACATGTACAACGGCCGGTAACCCATCACGCCCAAGGGTTTCGGTCATCCGGCCCCCAGACAGGCCCAGTACGGCGTGACCCAGCGAGGGCCATAAGGCGCCAACCGCCGGACCATGACGAGAAAGGCCTGAGGGTGGTGGTCCACGAGGAGGAAACGGCGGCCCAGACGGGCCGCGGCTTCCCCCGTGGTCCCGCTGCCCGCGAAGAAGTCCAGCACCAGGTCGCCGGGATGGGTATAGGCCCGGATGAGACGCATGAGCAGGCCCAGGGGCTTTTGGGTGGGATATCCGGTGCGTTCCCGTCCCGAGGTTGGAACAATGGTGTGCCACCACACGTCGCCCGGGGGACGGCGGCCATAAGGCGCGCGGCCATGAGAGGGGAAGGCGCGCTCCCGCTCCTTCTCGTTGAAGCGATAACCCCGGGGGTCCTTGGCGTACCACAACAGGGTATCGTGCTTGGGCGCCCAGCGGGTCCGCGGGCGTCCACCGTAGTCATAGGCCCAGACGATTTCGCCCAAGAAGCGCTCCGGACCCCAGAGGGCGTCCATCAAGACCCGCACGTAGTGTCCCTCCCGTGGGTCCAGGTGCAGAATCAAGTTGCCGTGGGGCTTGAGCACCCGGAGGGCCTCGGTCAGTCGAGGCGCCAGGAAACCCAAATAATCCGGATATCGGTCGGCGTAGGCCACCTCCCCCACCACCTCCACCCGGTAACGCCGGTCCTGGAAACCGACGCGGGAGCCTTGGGGGTCCTGCCGGACCCGTAACCGTTGCAGGCGTCGTTCCTTGCGGGTGTTGAAGGGCGGGTCGATGTAGATGAAGTCCACCGTTTCATCGGGCAGGGCCCGGAGAAACGGCAAGTTGTCCCCAAAGCAAATGCAGGGAGGGTCCCACCAGGCCCGGGGGGGAACCGGACCTGCAGGTCCCTCCATCGGGGACGTTGTTCCCCGGTCAGCATCGGAGGGAAGGGGAGCCAATCCCTTCGGGTTCACAGCATGCGCAACCCTGTCTCCATCCGGGCGATGACCAGGCACTGGATTTCGCTGGTGCCCTCGTAAATCTCGGTGATCTTCGCGTCCCGGAAGTACCGCTCGATGGGCAGCTCTCGGGAATACCCCATGCCGCCGTGGATTTGCACCGCGGCCCAGGCGCAGAACATGGCCGTCTCCGAGGCGAAGAGCTTGGCCATGGAAGCTTCCAGGGTATAGCGCTCGCCTGTCTTCTTGGCCCGCTCCTTGGCCAGGGCCGCGTTGTAGGTCAGGGCCCGGGCGGCCTCAATCCGCGTCTTCATGTCGGCAATCTTGAAACCCGTGCCCTGGAACTCGCCGATGGGCTTGCCAAAGGCCTGCCGCTCCTGCACGTACTGGCGGCTGGCCTCGTAGGCTGCCTCCGCGATGCCCAGGGCCTGGGCCGCGATGCCGATGCGCCCGGCATCCAGCACCGCCATGGCGATTTTGAACCCCTGACCCTCCTCGCCCAGACGGTTCTCCACCGGGATTTCCACATCGTTGAAGGCCAGCTCGCAGGTAGCCGAGGCCCGGATGCCCAGCTTCTCCTCTTGCTTGCCCCGCACGAACCCGGGCCAGTTCCCTTCCACGATGAAGGCCGTAATGCCCCGGTGGCCCTTTTCGGGGTCCGTCATGGCGAAGACGATGAAGTAATCGGCCACGGTGCCGTTGGTAATCCAGGCCTTGCGGCCATTGAGGACGTACACATCGCCCTTGCGCACCGCGCGGGTGCGCATGTTCGCCGCGTCGGAGCCGGAGGAAGGCTCGGTCAACGCATAGGCGCCGATGGCCTGGCCCGAGGCCACGGGCACCACGTACTTGCGCTTTTGCTCTTCCGTGCCGAAGGTCATGATGGCGTAGTTGAACAGGGAGTTGTTCACCGACATGATGGTGCCGTGAGCCGCGTCCACCTTGGAGATTTCCTCCAGGGCCAGCACGTAGGCCAGGGTGTCCATGCCCGCGCCGCCGTATTCTTCCGGTACCTCTATGCCCATGAAGCCCATCTCGCCCATCTTGCGCACCGTTTCCAGCGGAAAGCGCTCTTCCTTGTCGAATTGCGCGGCCACGGGCGCGATGACTTCCTGAGCGAACTCACGCGCCGCATCCCGAATCATGCGGTGCTCATCGGACAGCAGGTGTTCGAATGCAAGGCGGGCCATTTGCAAGCCTCCCGTTCGAGGATGAGGGTTGTCCAGGGTGTGTTGTTCCAAAGTATACCCCACCCCTCGAAAGGGCCTGGCGGTTTCCTTTCCTTCCCACGTCCGCAGCCCTGGAAGGCAGGACAGGATGAGAGGGTTTCAGTTGAGTAGGCGGGTGTGGATGTAAGAAACGATGGGGGAGTTCGAACCGGGCACGGGACGAAAACGGCCGATAGCCTGACGGCCGACGGCGGTCAGCGAATTTTGGTCCTGTACCCGGTCAGCCCACTCGCCCGGGGGAACAGGCTGGGTAGGCTCACCAGGTATTTCGGCCAACGGTGAAAGCGCAGGCCATCCCTTCACGCCGCAGACGGGAGAAATGCACAGGTCCGGTCCTCCCAAGCATCAGATATCGCGCTCACGAAACTGAAACCGTCACGGACAGGACGAGACATTTGCCCCTGGTCAAACGCGCCGATATAATGGCGGCATGATGCGACGCTTGGTCGAGGTCTTCCTGGCCTTCATCCAGAGCCTGCGCCCCCGCCAGTGGGCCAAGAACAGTTTCCTGTTCGCCGCGTTGGTGTTCGACCGCAAGCTCACCTACTGGCCCGCGGCGGAGCGTTCCCTGTGGGGGTTCGTCCTCTTCTGCCTGCTGTCAGGCGCCGTTTACCTGCTCAACGACATCGTGGACCGGGAAGCCGACCTGCAACACCCCAAGAAACGTCACCGCCCCATCCCCTCAGGCCGGCTGCCGCTACCGGTGGCCTGGGCAGGGGCCCTGCTCCTCCCTCTGGTCACCCTGCCCACCGCCTTCTGGGTGGAGCGGAAATTCGGGCTCATTGCCCTCACCTACTACATCACCATGCTGGCCTACTCCTTCGTCCTCAAGCACATCCCCCTGATTGATGTGTTCACCATCGCCGGAGGATTCGTTCTGCGGGTCGCGGGCGGGGCCGCGTTGGTCCACGTGGAACGCTTTTCCCCCTGGCTGTACGTGGTGACCGTCATGCTGGCCCTGTTCATCGGGTTTGGGAAGCGTCGGGCCGAAATCGCCCTCTTAGCCCATCAGGCCCAGACCCATCGGCGCGTGCTGGAGGGCTACACCCTGACCTTCCTGGACCGGCTGATTACCATCACCTCCACGGCCACAGTCATGGCCTACAGCCTGTACACCTTCTCCGCGCCCAACCTGCCCAAAAACCACGCTATGATGCTCACCATTCCCTTCGTGCTCTACGGCATCTTTCGCTACATGTACCTGGTGTACGTGGAGAACCAGGGAGGCGCACCCGAGGAAGCCCTGTTCCAGGACCGTCCCCTGCTGGCCACGGTGGTTCTGTGGGGCCTCACCGTGGTCTTGATTTTCTACCTGTTTTGAACCCCTGGCATCGCCTTCCGGAAATCCGGGGCCTCGAAAGGTCCAAAAGGTCGCCGGTCCACCTCCTTGGGAAAATCTCGGATGTCCCCACCGTTCGGACAGGGGGCCGGTAGCAGGGTATACCGTATCTTCCTGCCGCCCTCTATAATAGGCACAGCACGGGACAACCCGGCACCCGACGGTCCCGTCGCAAGCATTCCGCCCGGAGCACCGGCAGGGGTGCTCCGGGTCATCAGGGAAAAACATCGCGATGGAAACGCTCTGGCAGGGATTTCTCGAAGCGCTGCACCTGCTGCTCAGCGGCGACCCGGAGGTCTGGGCCATCGCCTGGCGCTCCCTCCGCATTTCGGGTCTGGCGACCCTCATCAGCGTGGCGCTGGGCATCCCGCTGGGGACCTACCTGGCCTTGCGGCGTCCGCCGGGGCAACGGATGTGGTTGAGTGCGGTGTACACGGGTATGGCCCTGCCGCCCGTGGTCGTCGGCCTGGTGGTGGCCCTCCTCTTCTGGCGCAGCGGCCCTCTGGGGTTCCTGGGCTGGATGTACACACCCCGAGCCATGGTGCTGGCCCAAACGGTGCTGGCCCTGCCCGTGGTGGCCGGGCTGACGGTCAGCGCGTTGCAGCAATTGGACCCCCACCTGCGATGGCAACTCCTGGGCTTGGGCGCTTCCCACGGACAGATGGTGTGGCTCCTGTGGCGGGAAGCCCGCCTCTTCCTCCTGGCCGCGGTCATGGCCGGCTTCGGCGTGGCCATCTCCGAAGTGGGCGCCTCCCTGATGGTGGGCGGCAATTTGCGGCGCTATACCCGCGTGCTGACCACCGCCGTGGTCCTGGAAACCCGCCGGGGGGACTTCGCCCGGGCCATCGCCCTGGGGCTCATCCTCCTGGGTCTGGCCTTCTTCGTCAACGCCGTGCTCACCTTCGTGCAGCAGCGGGATGTGGAAGCATGACCGAACCCCTGCTGGAAGCCCGTGACTTGTGGCTCCCCCGTCGGGCCAACTGGGCGCTGGACGTGCCCTATCTGGCCCTGTACCCGGGGGAAATCCTGACCATCATGGGCCCCAACGGCGCGGGCAAGAGCACCCTGGTAGCCATCCTGGCCGCCCTGTTGCCCCCAAAACGAGGCGAAGTCCGTTTCCGAGGACAGCCGGTGGACTTCCGCCACAGCCTGACCTACCGCCGGCGCATTGCCGTGGTCCTGCAGCGCCCTTACCTCCTCCGGGGGACGGTGGAGGATAACGTGGCCCTGGGGTTGCGCCTGCACGGCTTCCCCCGGAAGGAACGCCAACGTCGCGCCCGCCTCTGGATGGAACGCCTGGGCATCCTGGACCTGGCCCGGCAGTCCGCGCGACGCTTGTCGGGAGGGCAGGCCCAGCGGGTGGCCCTGGCCCGGGCCCTGGCCCTGGAGCCCGAAATCCTCTTCCTGGACGAACCCTTCCAGGCCCTGGACATGCCCACCCGGATGCACCTGCTGGAAGACCTGCGGGCCCTCTTGCAGAAGGCAGGCCTCACCGCCGTATACGTGACCCACGACCTGAACGAAGGGCTGGCGCTGGCCCATCGGGTGGCGGTGTTGGTAGAGGGAAAACTGCGCCAGGTGGGCACCCCGGAAGAAGTGCTGGCCATGCCCGCGGATTGCGAAGTGGCCCGGCTGGTGGGCGTGGAGACTTTCCTCGCCGCTCGGGTGACCCGGGTGGAGGACGGCCTCCTCTACCTGGAAAGCCACGGCCTCCCACTCATGGCCCTGGGGCGCGCCCAGGTGGGGGAACGGGTCCGGGTGTGCTTGCGGCCCGAAGCTCTGACCCTGTGGCGGGCGGATACCATCCCCCGCTCCAGCGCGCGCAATCGCATCCCCGGCCGGGTGGTGACCGTGTGGCCCCAAGGGGCCCTGGTCAAGGTGGTGGTGGAGGGCCCTCAGGGGATGCGTCTGGTCGCCCGTATCACCCGGCCCGCCGTCGAGGACCTGGAGTTGCGCGAAGGCCAGGAGGTGTGGGTGACCTTCAAGGCCAGCGCGGCCTGGACGGTGCCCGAATGAACGCCCTCCGACGCGAACGCCATCCATAGGAGGCTCATGATGCGACGATGGACCGGAGTCCTGGGGCTGGTGTTGAGCCTGCTCTTCCTGTACTGGGCCCTGCAGGGACTGCACCTGGGGCAGGTGTGGACCCTGGTCAAGCAGGCCCGTTACGTGTGGATTCTCCCCGGCGTGGCCGTCTACATGGTAGGCCTGGTGGTCCGGGCCTGGCGCTGGCATTACCTGCTCCGGCCTGTGGCGCGCATCACCACCGGCGACCTTTTCCCCCTCGTGGCCATCGGCTACATGGGGAACAACATCTTTCCGGCGCGCGCGGGGGAAGCGCTGCGGGCCGTGCTCCTCAAGCGCAAGCACGGCGTGGCCATTTCCGCGTCCGCGGCCACCATCCTGGTGGAGCGGGTGTACGATGGGGTGGTCATGCTGGCCTTCATCTTCGTGAACCTGCCCGAACTCTCCCGACTGACCGCGGACTCCGGCTTCGTGGGAGACATCCGCACCCTGGCCCTGGGAGGCACGGGCGTGTTCCTGGGCGTGCTGGCCCTGTTCCTCCTGGCCGCGGCCTTTCCTCGACATGCCGAACGCTGGGTAGCGCGCGCGCTGGGATGGCTCCCTCCCAAAGGGAGGGACCGCCTGCTCCCCCTGGCCCGACGCTTCCTGGAAGGGCTGGCTGCCCTGGGTTCGCCCTGGGAAGCCCTAATGGTCTTCGCCACTTCGGTCCTCATCTGGCTCCTGGAGACGGCCAAGTACTGGTTCGTCATGCACGCCTTCGACTTTCAAGTTTCCTTCTTCGCCCTCATGCTCATGAACGGGGTGGTGAACCTGGCCACCACCCTGCCCTCCGCGCCCGGTTATGTCGGCACCTTCGATGCCCCCGGGATTGCCGTCCTCATGGCCTACGGCGTGCCCAAGCCCATCGCCGCCGGGTACACCCTCACCCTGCACGCGGCCCTGTGGTTGCCCGTGACCCTGCTGGGATGGTACTACTTCCTGCGGGAAGGCCTGTCGTGGAAGGTCTGGGAAAAGGTGGAAACGGACGCCTGAGGGCGGCGTTATCAGAAAGGGAGGGGACAGACCGGGGTACAATCCAAGCATCCCCGATGGGAGCAAAGGCGTATGGACGACGTGTGGGTCATCTTCAATCCCTATGCCAACCGATGGCGGGCCCGGGAGCGGTGGCCCGCGGTCGAGCAAACCCTGCGCGACGCGGGCGTGCGCTTCACCGTGAAGTTCTGTGAAACCCGGGGCGACCCGATTCGCTGGGCCGCGGAGGGCGCCCGAAAAGGCGTGCCCATGCTGGTGGCCGCGGGAGGCGACGGGACGGTGGGCGAAGTGGTCCATGGCATGGCCCAGGCCCTGGGATACGAGGCGGCCCGATGGCCCATCCTGGGCCTGTTGCCCCTGGGCTCGGCCAACGACCTGGTGGCCAACCTGGGGCTTCCCGGGGACCCGGTAGAGGCCGCGCGCGTGCTGGCCACGGGGAAACCCCGTCCCATGGACGTGCTTCAGGTGAACGAATGGGCCTTCGTGAACAACGCAGCCCTGGGCATGGAACCCCGGGTCACCCTCACGGAAAAACGCATCCAGCGGGTCCACGGGGTGCTGCGCTACGTACTGGCCGCCTTCTGGGTCCTGGCCCGTCCGCAGCACTGGCGGGTGCGCATGACGTGGGACGACGGCGCTTATGAGGGTATGGCCACCCTGATTTCCGTGGGGAACTGGCCCCGCACCGGCGGCATCTTCTACCCCACCCCCCACGCTCAGGGCTTT
>WFVP01000330.1 GCA_015491595.1 Anaerolineales bacterium | reverse complement strand
GGGTCCTTCAATCCCGCGCGGGCCCGACGCACGGCTTTGGAGACCACTTCAATGGCCTCATCCTGGCCGACGATGTGTTTGCGCAGTTCGTCCTCCATGTGGAGGAGGCGCTCGGCCTCCGTCTCCGTCAGCTGGGTGACGGGAATGCCCGTCCACATGGAGACCACTTCGGCGATGTCTTCCGCGGTGACCACGGGGCTGGACGTGCGGTCCCAGCCGGATTGCAGCATCTCCAGCTGGCGTTCCAGTTCTTCGATGCGATACTGCAGGGCCTGGGCGTCTTCGTAGCGGTTATCCTCCAGGGCCAGCGCGTACTCGGTGCGCACCTTGCGGAGTTCGTCCAGGATGCGCTTCGTCTTTTTGGCCGTTTCGCTCTTGTACATCCGTACCCGAGATGCGGCTTCGTCAATGAGGTCGATGGCCTTGTCGGGCAGGAAACGGTCGGTCACGTACCGGGCGGAGAGTTTGACCGCGGCTTCCACCGCCTCGTCGGAGATGGTCAGATGGTGGTGCTCTTCATACGCCGAGCGGATGCCCTTGAGGATTTCGATGGCCTCTTCCACCGTGGGCTCATCCACGAAGACGGGTTGGAAGCGGCGCTCCAGGGCCGCGTCGCTCTCAATGTACTTGCGGTACTCGTCCAGGGTGGTGGCCCCGATGACCTGGATTTCCCCGCGCGCCAGGGCGGGCTTGAGGATGTTGGCCGCGTCTACGGAAGAGCCCGCGGCACCCGCGCCTACCAGCATGTGGACCTCGTCAATGAACAGGATGGCGCCCGCCTGTTTGAGTTCTTCGATGATGCGCTTGAGGCGTTCTTCGAACTGACCCCGGTACATGGTGCCGGCCACCAGCGAGCCCACGTCCAGTTGCAGCACCCGCTTGCCCAGCAGGGGCGCGGGCACGTTGCCTTCCACAATGCGCTGGGCCAGCCCTTCCACAATGGCCGTCTTGCCCACACCAGGGTCGCCGATGAGAACGGGGTTGTTCTTGGTGCGGCGGGCCAGGATTTGAATCACCCGCTCGATTTCCTTCTCTCGACCGATGACGGGGTCCAGCCGCCCCTCTTCCGCCAGCGCGGTGAGGTCCGTGGCCAGTTGGTCGATGAGGGGCGTCTTGCTCCGCCGCTCCCGGCGGCCGCGGGCGGTCTGGGGCTGACGTGTAGAGGCAGACCCCGCGCCTGCCTCCTGCACCATGCGCCGTAACTGGCGCCGAATCTGCTCCGCGGACAGTCCCAGGCGTTCCAGGACACGCATGGCCGTGGTGTCCTTATCTCGAATGAGGCCCAGGAGCAGGTGCTCTGTGCCGATGTGCTGGTGTCCCATGCGCTGGGCCTCTTCCACCGCGTATTTCAACACCTGCTTGGTCTCTGGCGACAGGTCCAGCCGACCGCCCGTCGTTCCCCGGCCCGGAGGGACCAGGCGGGCCACCATTTCCCGAACCCGGTCCGGGTCCAGGCCCAGGGCCCGGAGGGTGCGTCCGGCCAGTCCCGCTTCCTCGGCCACCAGACCGATGAGCAGGTGCTCTGTACCGATTTGTTCATGGCGCATCCCTTCGGCTTCTTGATGCGCCAGGCTCAACACGCGTCGTGCCCGTTGGGTGAATCGCTCCATTCCAGCCATACGCGAAACTTGCTCCCATCCAGTTGGATTTCGGTTTGGTTCGGAGTCATTGTACCAACAAACCCCGGGGGCAACCAACCTTCTCCGGGTACTGAGCCAATTTTCTAACGAAATGCAAAGATTCCGCGAAAGAACACCAGCGTTTCGTGTAGGCTTGAGCAGGCCCTGGATCGCAAGAAAGAGGAAGATATGTTCGGCGCAGCGGCTTTATTCGGTCTGGTCGACATATCCCCGGGGGTGGGTACGATGCCACTCCCAGGCACTGGCAATGATGGCCTCCAGGTCGGGAATTTCCGGTTCCCATCCCAGTTCCCGTCGAGCCTTTTCCGCCGAAGCGACCAAATAAGGCGGGTCGCCAGGCCGCCGTGGAGCCTCTACGGCCGGAATGGGATGCCCGGTGACCCGGCGGGCCACCTCAATGACCTGGCGTACGGAATATCCCCTCCCGTTCCCCAGGTTGTAGATTTGCCAGGGGCGTTCGTCCAGTGCCTGTAGAGCCAGCCAGTGGGCCCGGACCAGGTCCCACACGTGGATGTAATCCCGCACCGCGGTGCCGTCGGGGGTGGGGTAATCGGTGCCGAAAATGTGGATGGCCTCCCGCTGTCCCAGGGCCACCTGAAGGACCAGGGGGATGAGGTGGCTTTCATGGGGGTGGGCTTCGCCCCGATGGGGCAGCGCGCCCGCCGCGTTGAAGTACCGCAGGATGGCCACTTGCAAGCCCTGCACCTGGTGGTACCATCGGAGGGCTTCTTCCACCATGCGCTTCGTCTGGCCGTACACATTGGTGGGACCGATGGGGTCCTCTTCCCGCAGAGGTTCAGGCTTGGGGGCGTAGACCGCGGCGGTGGAGGAGAAGATGAAACGCGGGACCCCGGCTTCCACCACGGCCTCCAGCAGGCGCAGGCTGTTCATGACATTGTTGCGGAAGTACTTGGCGGGTTTCTTCATACTTTCACCCGCCTCGATGAAGGCCGCGAAATGCATCACCGCGTCGTAGCCCTGGGCGAGCGTCGTGCGCAGAGTGACCTCATCGGCCAGGTCGGCGTGCACAAAACGGGCCTGTTCCGGAACCGCCGCGCGATGGCCCGTAACCAGAGAGTCGTAAACCGTAACCTCGCATCCCTGTTGGATGAGAAACTCCACCATGATGGAACCGATGTATCCGGCCCCACCGGTGACGAAAATGCGCATGGAAACTCTCCATTGGTCGTGTTATTACCCACAGGCTCTCCTACCATACCACAGAATCTGGTGGTCAAACATGTATAAGTGTTGGCCTTCAGCGCCCCACTGGTGATTACTCAGATCTCAGGCCAGGGCTTTTGTGAGTGCTTACAAAGCCGTTTTTTCGGGGTGATTTCGCCCATGGGGCGCGTAGGCCGTAACCGGCCCGGGACCAAAATTCGCCATCTGCCGTCGGCGGTCGGCCGTCGGCCTCCTTCTGCGGTCCTGGGCCCGCTTCGTGCTAAGCGAGGCGGGATCTGGGTAATCACCAAAGCAGCCTCAACCTTGACAAACCTGCGGGGTGGAGGTAGTTAAAACAACAAACCGCAAAGAAAGTCCATGTTTGGGGGCGTTGAAATGGAGGACGAGATACGGGGGTTGTTACGGAATGTCATTATATTGCTCACTGTCTTGGTGGTGTTGCAAGGTGTGCTCTTGTGGCGCACCTTTGTTCTGGAGCGAAAAGTATCGGCCGCGGTCCCTGGATCTCCGCGTTCCCTGTCGGAGTTGGGGCTGCCGGTCGGTCGCCGCGCGCCGGACTTTGAAGCGGAAAGCCTCCAGGGGGAGCGGGTGAGCCTGGCCCAGATGGCCGGGCGGCCCGTGCTGTTGGTGTTTGCCTCCGAGACCTGCCCTTATTGCCGGGCCATGTTCCCGGAACTGAAGGCCTTTCATGAGGCCTATCCTGAACTTCCGGTGGTGATGTTTTTGAAGGGAGAACCGCCCGAGGTGTTGAAAGGGACGGACATGGTCATCGTGCCGTGGAACGAGGGGGTGGTTCGGGCGTACCGGGTGGTGGGGGTGCCGTGGTTTTACCTCATAGATGCGGAAGGCGTGGTTCAAGTATCGCAACCGTTGAAAACCCTGGAAGAGATGAATCAAGTTCTGAGCCCGCTGTTGGTTGGCCAAACCCCAAAATAATCGAACCAAGGGAGGTGGATTATGCGAGGGATGAAGTGGTACATGCGGGTGCTGCTGGCCGTGGCTTTTGCCTTGTTGTTCGTGGGTGCCGGTATGACCGCAGTGCAAGCGAAGGGAGGTGCTGGGGATGGAATCGCACCACAGTGGTGGACGTGTGGAGTTTATATTTGTATTCCCTATGGCCCTTGTACTTGGGAAACGCGATGGGAATGTTGTTACCATGACGGTTCGATGACGTATGAGTGTTACGATATCGTGGGTTGCTGCAATTAGGTAATTTTAGGAATTAGGTAAGTAGGGTCATCATATAAGTCTAAGAATGTCTCAAAAAAAGAGGGTTTCCCTCTTTGCCTTTGGCGTGCTGGTGGTGAGCACCGCGTACGTGCTGTTGCTTTCCACCAGCGAGACCATCGTGGCCCGGGTGGAGGGGGAGTTGCAGCGGCACTGGCGGGTGCCCTACCACCTGCTGGTGCGCGCGCCGGATAGCGTGCTGACCTGGGAACAAAAGTGGGGCCTGGCCCGCACCAATGACCTCGTGACTCTACCACCGAAGATCACATTAGACCAATATCGAATCATCCAAGGCCTTCCCGGAGTCGAGGTGGCCGCGCCCATCAGCGTGGTGGGGTACTTCAATATACCTTTAACTCATCATCTGGGTCTCGAGACAATCCACCTGGACGATGGGTGGTACCGGGTACGACGTATATGGATACTCAACGGGTACAGCTCTTCGATTCAATTTCTCCGTGAATGGTATTTCTGGCAAATATCTGCTAAGGATCTCTCCCCTGATGTACGGGAGCGGGTGCGCCGTATGGCGGCTTTTGTGATTAACCCTGCTCCCGGAACGTCCCCCCTTTACCGAACTAAGTTTTCCTGGGAAGAACGGTTCCAAATAGCCCTCTATGAGAACACCCGCATCTCGTCCCGTGTCAAGTTGGCTTCTCCTTATCCTTTGGCCCTCGAATTCTCTCTGCCGTTGGTGCTGGTTGGCCTTGATTTCGAGAAAGAACACGCAATCGGTTCCAAAATCAACGCCCAAACGGTCCGTCCGTTGCATCACGCGGGATATTGTGTGTACACCTCCAGAGACCCAGTGGGGCTTCAGATGTTTGAGTCAGAAGGAACCCGGCAAGAGATCCGGGCTTTTGCGATTCCCGTGCTGGTTCGATACGATGGGCTGGCCGATGTGCAAGGCCTGCTTCAATGGCAGAAGTTACGGCCTCCTCAAAACCTGGAAGATTTTCTTCGGGTGCTGGAATCCAACAACGAAAGCCAGGTGGCGCAGGAACTGCAAAGTCTACCATCCATAGGTGAGAATCATCAGCGCCAGTTTCATCTGCAGTCCGTATTGCATCAATGGGCGGCAACCTCGACTATTTCCTTTCTTGGAGAAGGGAATGGTTCTTTATGTGATCCGGGGAAAGGCTCCCCTCACGCGGTTCCTTATATCCCTCCGGATGTTCCGCCTGATGCCCTGATATTCCAACGCTGGCAACCCTGGTATCACCTTTGGCTCCCTAAAACCCAAGTCTTTGTGGAAAGGGACGGACCGCGGTGGACCGTCCGGCCCAAACGGTTGGAAGATCATCCCTTGAACCCCTTGGAGGAGCCCGTCGTTCGTCTGGTCGAAATCGCTCCCTCGGTCGTCGTGAAGCCCCTGGTCTTGGGTCTGGTGGGTTCAGAGGATTTTGAACAGCCAGAAAAGAATGCGATGTTGCTACCGGCTCTGGGATTGTATAAGGTACCCGAGGTGTGGGTATTGGCCATCGACGGACAGCCGCTAAGCGAACCCACACGCCTCAAACCCGGCCTGACGCCCCTGGGGTACCTGCCTCCGCCACCGGC
>WFVP01000329.1 GCA_015491595.1 Anaerolineales bacterium | reverse complement strand
GGCGAGCAGACCGCCCACGCCCAGACAGGCCACCGCGGCCACAGCATTGGCGACGATGAGCCGCTGGGCCGCCACATCGACCTTCAGGCCTGTGGCCGTGCACGTGCGGAAGACCGCTTTTTCCTCCCGGGTAAGGGCCGCTACCGCCATATCGCATCCTCCTATTTCGTCACAATAATCTTGCCAATCATGAGGTGGTGACCGATGCCGCAGAATTCGTTGCAGATGACGTAGAATTCGCCCTCGGTGGTGGGCGTGATGGTCACCACGTAGTCATAGCCGGGCAACACCATGAAGTTCAGGTTGAGGGGCTGCAGGGAGAAACCATGCTGCACGTCCACGGAGGAGAGGTGGAGGCGATAGGTCTCGCCCACCTTCAGCTTGAGAATGGGCTGCCACTGCCACATGCGGGCCAACATGAACACATCCCCGGGCGGCGGCTCCACCACGGGAATGCCCTTCTCTTCACCCACTTGATACTCCGCGATGAAGGCCTCGACCTTGGCCTGGAACTGCTCCGGCGTGACCCGATAGGTCTTGGCGGGCACGTTCTGACGACCGAAGTAGAACCAGAGGGGCATCATGGCCGTCAGGAACACGCACCATACAAAGGCCAGCTTCAACCAGTTGCGCTCAAGGCGCCCCAGGGGTTTCCACCAAACACGTGGGGGAGCCAGCATACGTTCCGCCTCCTTTGGGTTGGGATTAGTACGGCGCGATGGGAAGGTTGAGGAGCTCGATTAAGCCCCACAAGTTATACAGAACGAAACTCAACACCAGGGAAAGCATGAAGAGCAGGAAAATCTGGTCGAACACAGCCTGTCCCACCGGGATGCGCTCCGGTTCCTGGGAGACAGGGGCCTGTTCCTGGCCTTGCGGTCCGCTCATGCCGCACCTCCTTACGAAAACCGTCTGACAAGTCACGTTTCAGGGCCGTGGGTCATGGCCTTCATCACCTAATTTCATCTTCTTCAGGACAGCTGACGGCCTCCTGAAAAGCCCTGAAACGGGCCTGAAAAAATCCTGAAAAAGCCGCCGGAACCCTCGCGGACCACGCGCAAACGCCCCTCCTTGTGCGTTCGACCAGGGAGGAGTATAGAGCCAGGATGGAAGGATTTCAGAAACGGGGGTCAGCCTTCGTCTGAGGACGCCAGAGAATAGCCCACGCCAGGATGGGTGAGGATGTACCGCGGATTTTGCGGGTCGGGCTCGATTTTTTGACGCAGGCGCCGGATGTAGGCCCACAAGTACTCCGTTTCGCCCCCGTACTCCGGACCCCAAACGGTCTGCAACAGCATGCGATGGGAGAGCACCCGGCCGGCGTTGAGGGCCAGGGTGGCCAACAGGTCGTACTCCGTCGGAGTCAGATGCACGGGTTTCCCTCGCAAGGTGACCCGGCGATGTCCGAAGTCGATTTCCAGGTCGCCGATGCGCAAGGGGGGACGCTGGGCCGGCACAGTCCGTTGCGCCCGCCGCAGCACCGCGCGAATGCGGGCCAGCATCTCTTCCACCCCAAAGGGCTTGGTCAGGTAATCATCCGCGCCCAGGTTGAGGGCCCGCACGATGTCCCGCTCGTTCCCCCGGGCGCTCAACATGATGATGGGCACGTCGGACAGCTTCCGCAGCGCGCGGCACACCTCGAACCCGTCCGGCCCCGGCATCATGATGTCCAGAATCACCAGGTCCACGGGCCGCTCCCGAAACATCTTCAACGCTTCCCGACCGTCGTACGCCGCGTACACCTCAAACCCCCGGGCCCGCAGGTTCGCGGTGACGTACTTCACCGTTTGCGGCTCGTCATCCACCACCAGGACCCGAATGCGCTTCATGGCCGTTCCCTCAGCGAAGTGGAGATGACGATGGGCAGCATCCCGCTTTCCGCCTCCTCGTCCGGGGCACCGATTGGCAGGACGAAGTGGAAACAGGCCCCCTGGCCCGTTGCGCTCTCCACCCAGATGCGTCCTCCATGGGCTTCCACAATGCGTTTGCAAATGGCCAGCCCCAGGCCCGTACCGGGACTGTGGCGCTGTCCCCGCCCCCGATAGAAATGCTCGAAGATGCGCTCCTGTTCCTCGGGAGGAATCCCCGGTCCCTGGTCCTGCACCCAAAAGTGCAGCATGTTTTCCTCCGGCTGATAACGCACGCCCAGAACAATGGGGCTCTCGGGAGGCGAGAATTTGGCCGCGTTCTCCAAGAGGTTCCGGAGCACCGTCTCAATCTCCCGACCGTCCATCCACACCGGAGGCAGGTCGTCAGGCACATCCAGGGTGATTTCTCGCTGCAACAGGCAGCGACAATGGTTCAGCGCGCCCTGCAACACGTCCTCCACGGCCCACCAGCGCTTCTGCATGGGTAGCGTGCCGGAGCGGAGACGGGAGAGATGGAGGATTTTGTCCACCAGGTCCGTCAGCCGATCCACCTCCTGGTTGATGCTCTCCAGAAAATCTCGCTGGGTTTCCGGGTCCCAGGTCACGTCGGGCTGAAGCAGGGTGGAGGCGAATCCTTTGATGTGGTGGAGGGGCGTACGCAGCTCGTGGGAGACCAGGGACAGGAATTCGTCCTTGAGGCGTTCGAGTTCTTTGTATTCGCTCAGGTCGTGAATAACGTGAATGACGCCGGTGATGCGCCCTTCCCGGTCCCGCACGTACCCGTAGGTGATTTCCACCCAGGCGTCCTTGCCTGACGCGGTGGGCATGTAACCCGTGAGGCGGCCCTTCGGGGTGGGCTTCCCCAGAAGGGGACAGGTGGCATCGCAAATGGAGCGCCCGTTTTCCAGGGTGACCCCGAAGAGATAGCGACAGGTCCGACCCAGGAGCTCCTCCCGGGAACGACCGACCATGCGCTCCAGGGCCCGGTTGACCATGATGATGCGCCGCTCGGCATCGCTCACCCAGATGGGATTGCGGGAGGCCTCAATGGCCGCCTGAATGCGGGCCTGGGACTCCTGAAGATGGGCATAGGTATCTTGCAGCCGCTGGGCCATTTGATTGAAGGCCTGGGCCAGGTCTTCGAACTCATCCCCGGTGTCCAGGTGAATCCGATGGCTCAGGTCACCCTGGGCCAGGGCCTGCACCCCTTTGGCGATGCCCTCCAGGGGCCGCAGCACCGTGACTCGCAAGCCGTACAGGGTCAGCCAAGCCAGGGTGAACAAACCGCTGACGATGACAACCAAGAGGACGTTCCGACGCCACTTCAGGGTTTGGATGAAGGGGGTGAGGGAGATGTCCGTCACAATGGCCCCGTTGACTGCCCCCACCTGGGCCTGATGGCAGCGCTGACACTCGGGGGTGACAAACAGCGGCGTAATGGTGCGCAGCACCAGGGTGCCTTCGGGACCGGGCACCACCATGCGCACCGGGGTTCCCTGCAGGGCCAGTTGCTCCTCAGGGGACTGGGGCAACTCATCCGGGGTCGCGCCGAACTGACGCACCACCGGGTCGCCCTTGACCACCCGGATGGACTGAAAGGCCCCCAATGCCTGCAGGCGGGCAATGACTTCCTGGTTCCCGGCCCGGCCACCGCCCTCGCGCATCGCGGCGTACAGGGTCTCGAAGGCCAGACGGTTGAGGGTGTCGGCCCACCACAGGCCCACCCGTTCCACCTGACGGCTATCCGAAGTGTAGACGAAGGCCAGCATGGTGGCCGTCAGGATGAGGAACAGGCCGCCGATGAGCACGAAAAGACGGAGGTACAGGCGACTCATATCACATGTCACCCTTGGGGTGTGGAAATCATTATACTGAAACGCCGACCGCCCATGGATTCGAAAGATGGCCTAAAACGACCGGGCGTTTCGGGGACTCACGTCTTCGTGAAGC